>NZ_JAWJTF010000059.1:16955-49347 GCF_048836525.1 Nostoc sp. CALU 546 | reverse complement strand
TGTCAAGTTAGGTTTTTAGGACTTGTGTGTACACCGTAGCCTTTTTAAGGGGGGTAGGGGGGATAAATAGGTGCTGAAAGTCACAGCTAACCACTTTTCAAAGAACCTCTAAAGAGTGTCGCGCTTTGCCAGATATTGATACGTCTGCCAACGTGCATCAACCTCAGCTTGGGCTTGTTCTAACAGGTGTTTGGCAATATCAGGTTTGCTCTTGGTGAGCATTTTAAAGCGATTTTCTTGATACATCGAATGTTCTACCGATTGCGTAGGCGATCGCATATCCAATTGCAATGGATTTTTACCCTGGTTAAGCAACTCTGGATTATGCCGATACAGCAACCAACGACCTGATTCTACCAGAGTTTTCTGATGATTCATCCCTGTGGTCATGTTGATGCCGTGGGCGATGCAATGACTGTAAGCAATAATTAGTGACGGGCCATCATAAGCCTCTGCTTCCAAAAATGCTTTGAGAGTATGTTCATCTCTAGCGCCAAGGGCTACACTCGCTACGTAGACATTTCCGTAGGTCATGGCAATCATCCCTAAGTCTTTTTTTGGTGCAGGCTTACCACTGGCGGCATATTTAGCAACTGCGGCTTTTGGCGTAGCTTTGGAAGATTGACCGCCTGTGTTGGAATATACTTCTGTATCCATGACCAAGATGTTGACATTGCGACCACTAGCAATTACATGATCGATACCGCCAAAGTCAATATCATAAGCCCAACCGTCACCGCCAACAATCCAGACGCTTTTTCTCACCAAGTAATCTGCAAGAGATTTGAGATTTTGGATTTGGGCATGGGGCATGGGGCATGGGGCATGGGAGTGGTAATTCCTTTTTTCTAAAAGTTCATCTAGCTTTTGTTTCAACAGCGCTACCCGTTCTCGTTGTTCCCAAATATCAGCCTCAGTGTTTTGTTTGGCATTGAGAATAGATTGTACCAACTCATGAGGTATTCCCAATTCCCCATTCCCAATTCCCCATTCCCCATTCCCCAATTTTTGCAACAATTCCGCCGCAAACTCGGCTTGTTTGTCGAGAGAAAGGCGGAAGCCAAAACCGAATTCGGCGTTATCTTCAAATAAATTATTAGACCACGCGGGGCCCCGTCCTTGGGCGTTGGTTGTCCAAGGAGTGGTGGGGAGATTTCCGCCATAGATTGAAGAACAACCTGTAGCATTGGCGATGACGGCGCGATCGCCAAACAGTTGTGTTAATAATTTTAAGTAAGGTGTTTCACCACAACCTGCACAAGCACCAGAGAATTCAAATAATGGTTCTTGGAGTTGTTGCTGGCGAATCTGGTTAACTTTTAGCGATCGCCTATCAGGATTAGGTAAACTCAAAAAGAAATCCCAGTTTTTTCGCTCTTGTTCCCGCAATGGCAACTGCTGCGCCATGTTAATTGCTTTCAGCGATGGCTCAGATTTATTTTTAGCAGGGCAAATATTTACACAAATCGTACATCCTGTGCAGTCTTCTGGTGCTACCTGAATGGTAAATTTTTGATTGGCAAAGTCTTTATCTTTTGCACCAGTTGATTTAAAGGTTTCTGGTGCATTGACTAACTCATCTGCTTGATAAGCCTTGGCTCGGATGGCGCTATGGGGACAAACCATGACGCACTTCCCACATTGTACGCACACATCCGGCTCCCACACAGGTATCTCTTCAGCAACGTTACGTTTTTCCCATTTGGCAGTACCTACGGGGAAAGTGCCATCAACTGGTAGTGTGCTAACAGGTAAATCATCACCTTCCCACACCATGATTTTGCCCAGAACTTCTTGCACAAATTCGGGAGCGGAGTCTAGCAATTTTGGATTTTGGACTTCGGCTGCGCTCAGTCGAACGATTTTGGATTTTGGATTGTTGATTGTTTGGGGGATATTTACTTTATGCAAGTTGTCTAGGGTGTTGTCTACAGCTTGCAAGTTCATGCGGACAACTTCTACGCCTTTTTTACCGTAGGTTTTGTCAATCGCTTGTTTGATTTTAGCGATCGCTTCTTCTTGTGGCAAGACTCCCGCTAAGGCAAAGAAGCATACCTGCATAATCGTGTTAATTCTGCCACCCATGCCACTTTCACGGGCAACTTGGCTGGCATTAATTACGTATAACTTCAAATGCTTATCAATAATTTGTTGCTGCACCTTTATCGGCAAATATTCCCAGACGCTATCTACATTGTATGGACTATTCAGCAGCAGAGTTGCCCCAGGAATAGCAGCCTTCAAAATATCTATGCGTTCTAGAAATCCCCAATGATGACAACCAATAAAGTTGGCTTGGTCAATTAGGTAGGTGGAGCGAATTGGCTCTTTCCCGAAGCGGAGGTGAGAGACAGTCATTGAGCCAGATTTCTTGGAATCAAAGACAAAGTAGCCTTGGGCGTAATTATCGGTTTCTTCACCAATAATTTTGATGGAGTTTTTGTTAGCGCCAACAGTACCATCAGCGCCCAATCCATAAAACATTGCCCGAACAACATTATCCGATTCTGTAGAGAAATTAGGGTCAAAGCTCAAGGAAGTATGACTTACATCGTCATTAATCCCAATAGTAAAATGATTCTTCGGTTTAGCTTCGGCAAGATTATCAAAAATCCCCTTCACCATCGCCGGTGTAAATTCCTTAGAAGAAAGACCATAACGCCCACCAATAATTTTAGGCAGAGGGGCAAGAGGTAATTTTTCATTCTCTCCATGCCCAATGCCCAATGCCCCATGCCCCATTCCCCATACTTCATGAATAGCAGCCACAACATCTAAATACAAAGGCTCCCCGGCGCTACCTGCTTCTTTGGTGCGATCAAGAACTGCGATCGCCTTTACACTAGTTGGTAATACTGCAACAAACTTTTGGACATCAAAGGGGCGGTAAAGTCGCACTTTGACTACACCAAGTTTTTCACCACGAGCGTTCAGGTAATCTACTGTTTCATGGACGGTTTCACAACCTGAACCCATGAGAACAATAACCCGATCGGCATCTTTTGCGCCGTAATATTCATAGATTTTATAATGTCTTCCCGTGCGTTCTCCAAATTCATCCATGATCCGCTGGACAATATCTGGACAAGCGTTGTAGTAAAGGTTCGCGCCTTCCCTTCCTTGAAAGTAGACATCGGGATTTTGAGCAGTCCCCCGCAATACGGGACGGTCTGGGGTCAACGCACGGCTGCGGTGGGCGAGTATTAGGTTATCGTGGATTAGCGATCGCAAATCATCATCTGAAAGTAATTTAACTTTCTGCACTTCATGGGAGGTGCGGAAGCCATCAAAGAAATGCATAAAGGAGACTCGCGTCTCTAGGGTAGCAGCATGAGCGATGAGAGCAAAATCTTGACTTTCCTGCACTGAAGCGGAACACAGCAGGGCAAAACCAGTAGCACGAGCTGCCATCACGTCGCTATGGTCGCCAAAAATTGATAAAGCGTGAGTAGCCAAAGAACGGGCTGCAACGTGAACCACGGCGCTAGTCAACTCACCAGCAATTTTGTAGAAGTTGGGTATCATCAACAATAATCCCTGAGAAGCCGTGAAGGTGGTACTCAAGGAACCTGTTTGCAATGCCCCATGTACAGCACCAGCCGCTCCTCCTTCACTCTGCATCTGCACGACGCTGGGAACAGTACCCCAGAGGTTAGGACGACTTTCGGCTGACCAAGCATCTGCCCATTCACCCATTGCTGAAGAGGGGGTGATGGGATAAATGGCAATCACTTCATTTAGTTTGTAAGCAACACGGGCGACAGCTTCATTCCCATCGATGGTTGCAAAGGTTTTGTTCATAATTGGATTTTTGTCCCCGTCTCTCAGTGTTAATAGTAAGAGCAGAATTCAGGAGTCAGAATGGGCTAAACGCCCCGCTATCGCTAACAGAATTCAGAATAGTCAAATAATTAGGAAAAAATTTATACATAAATGTACTAATAATGCTGCATTCCTTTTAAAATTTGACTTTTGACTTTTGGGTGCTGAATTCTTACTAAGAATTTATCAATGACTTTCGGCTCTTTAATTAACTTTAAATAAATACTTCATATATTAGTATCTCATCCGAAATACTGCGTCTATTAATATGTATTAATAATGTACTCAATAGCCAAAGCAGTTATTAGATAAGGCTTTCAGTTAATTGATTATTTTTTGTGGGGTATAGGGTCGGGCTTCTATCTCGTTTTCATCCCCGTTAGGGGAAGGAGTTATGTAAAGTCATGGCTATTGACAACATTCCAGTGCTAAACAAAGAGTTTACATCCCCGTTAGGGGAAGTGGTTATGTAAAGTCATTGAACATGGAAAATCCTTGGAACTTATAAAGTTTACATCCCCGTTAGGGGAAGTGGTTATGTAAAGGGACGGTGACGGATGCCTCGTCAGGGATCTTAACGAGTTTACATCCCCGTTAGGGGAAGTGGTTATGTAAAGAAAACAAACCCATGACTGCTCGTTGGCTGGCAACGTCAAAGTTTACATCCCCGTTAGGGGAAGTGGTTATGTAAAGTGCAGGCACTATTAAGTTCCGCCGAAGGTTCAAAAGTTTACATCCCCGTTAGGGGAAGTGGTTATGTAAAGAGTTACCTTTTGGAAACCTTACCAGGAGCGGGTTTGGAACCCCCTAATCGACACACCTTTTTTCATTGTCAATAAAACGGTGCTTATTGATAAAAAAGTTGTGATTTTGTCGGCTGAAACCCTTGCTACAAGAGCAATCGACACACCTCAACGAGATTATGCGGTTTTCAAGGATCGGGCGAGGTGTGTAGATGAACTTTAACACACTCTATGGAGTGTAAAATATCTTACTTAAGATTGTCAAGCTGTTCAGCCTTGGTTTTCGATGTTTAGTTCATCGCTTCAAATCCTTGATGTTCAATGATCTTCAATCCATGAGCAAGTAGAGACAGCAGTAAGCGGTTGCAAAATTATTGCTGAATGAATTGAAGGCGATCGGCTCAACGATATACCAAAATGAATGCGTGAATTACCGAAATGAGAAAGCAATCAAGCATTTTGAGAAAGCAATATGCCTTTTTGCTTGCTGAATCTACCGAAATGAGAAAGCATTTAAGCTTTTTGATAAAGCAAAATGCCTTTTTACTTGCTGAATCCACTGAAATGAGAAAGCATTTAAGCTTTTTGATTAAGCAATCAGGCATTTTGAGAAAGTAATTAGGTATTTTGCTGATTAAATTCGACTTTATCTTTACTTTTACTTTATAAATGACTCCTTATACTAATTTAATTAATGATTGCAACACATCCTTGGGTAAAGACGCGATGAATCGCGTCTCTACAAATGGTTTATTTAGTGTATACACAAGTCGAATTACCCCCCTTAATCCCCCCGATGCATTGGGGGGAAAAAGAAATCTAGTTCCCTCCCCTTTGCAAGGCGAGGGTTAGGGTGGGGTAAAACCTTGGGTTTTTCAGCTATTTCAGACTTGTGCATACACCGTAGCCTAAAAAAGGGGGGAACTAGAATCAAAGTCCCCCAATTTATCGGGGGATTTAGGGGGATCTAAAATTTTTGATGCCGACAAGAGGACTTTTCAAACATCCTTTAAGATTCAAGCTCAAAACCAAAGGCGATCGCTCAAAGACATCTGCGGTAAGAACAGTTTTCAGGCTTAGAGGTTGAATGAACAAGTGTTTCGCTGTGACTTTAGGCACTTTAGATCCCCCTTAAAAAGGGGGGAACCGGAATCAAAGTCTCCCTTTTGAAGGGGGATTTAGGGGGATCTAAAATTTTTGATACCGACAAGAGGACTTTTCAAACATCCTCTTATCAGCTTTTCCATATAATACAATACAGTTGACCCATGAAATATGACCCGTAAACCTCACGATCAGTTCGCCAAGCAGTTTTTAGAGGAGCTACTATCACCCTTGGGCAAGGTAGAAGCCAATAAAGAAGTAGTTGATGAGACTCGGCAAGTAGATGTTTTATTTTCACCAGCACCTACATCTCAAGCGCAAACGCAAAATCTAGGACTACTAGGAAGAATTGCTTTGCAGAGTACAGCCTTGCTAGAACCATACCGCAATCAACCCAGTAAGACAGAGGTACGAAACTGCCTTCTAAAGCTGTTCACTGTAATTGCAGATTCGCAACGCAAAGCCAAAAGAGAAGATACAAGTTTACCAGAGAGTGATTTAGCTCGGTTATGGATTTTAGCACCTTCGGCCTCCCCGGCATTGCTAGAAAGTTTTGGCGCTAAACTAGAGCTAGAAAACTGGATGAGAGGGGTATATTTTCTACCTTTATCTTTTAGAACGGCGATACTAGCGATTAACGAGTTACCTGTGACTCTAGACACGCTGTGGTTTAGGCTTCTCGGCAGGGGAACTGTTCAGCAGCAAGCAGTGAGAGAACTAGTTGCCCTTCCACCAGAGAACCTTGTACGCCGTAATGTTCTAGAAATAATTTACAGATGGCGTATCAGTGTAATGATCCAGCAAGACTTAACTGAAGACGATCAGGAACTAATTATGAATTTAACAGAAGCTTATCAAGAAGCAAGAGCGCAGGCTGTACAAGAAGGAGTACAGCAAGGAGTACAGCAAGGAATACAGCAAGGAGTACAGCAAGGAATACAGCAAGGAGTACAGCAAGGACAACGTTTAGTTGTGGAAAATTTGTTGAGATACAGATTTGGTTCTGTGGACGAGGAATTGTCGAGAGTCATCGATAGTTTGTTGCAGTTCCCACCAGAGGAATTTACACCTTTATGTTTGCAATTATCTCGTGAAGAATTGTTGGCAAGGTTTAGCTAATAATCTGTCATTAGTCATTAGTCATTAGTCATTGGTAAGGGTTTTAATACCAATTTAATGTGAAGTTGCACATATCTTGATCCCCCTAAATCCCCCTTAAAAAGGGAGACTTTGAATTCCCCCCTTTTTAAGGGGGGCTAGGGGGGATCGAATTCTATGCAGCTTCATAAAGAATTGGTATAAGGCTGTTTACGTTTCGTGACATAATTTGGTTTATTCCTGCCGACTTACTTAAGTAAGTTGACAAACTACGAATTGATATTACTTGCTTGTAGTGTAGATTCTGTGCTATCAGTCTTCAACTGACCATCTTCCATATAAATGATGCGATCGGCAATATCGAGGATGCGGTTATCGTGGGTAACTAGCAAAATCGTACAACCTTGTTCTTTAGCTAGCTTCTGCATTATTTCTACGACATCGCGCCCAGATTTCTTATCGAGTGCAGCAGTAGGTTCATCTGCTAAAACAATTTTAGGATGGCTAACTAAAGCACGAGCGATCGCAACTCGTTGTTTTTGCCCTCCAGATAGTTTCTCTGGGTAATAATTTACACGATCAGCTAACCCGACAGTTTCCAAAATAGCGATCGCTTTGGCGTTAATATCCTGATTGAGAAAATCGTCATGCAACTCTAAGGACATCCGCACATTTTCTCTTGCTGTCAAAAAAGTCATCAAGTTATGCGCCTGGAAAATATAGCCAATTTGGCGACGCAGCTTAGTTAACTGCTGCTTTTTCGCACCACAAATTTCCTCTCCTAAGATTTTAAGGCTACCTTCTTGGGCAGAACGCAATCCACCCATTAAGGTTAACAAGGTGGTTTTCCCCGATCCAGAGGGGCCAGTCATAATCACGATTTCCCCAGCCTTAATCTCTAAATTAATGTCGAATAATACTTGTTTGCGAAGCCCACCTTCACCAAAGTAATGGTTGAGGTTACTAACAGAAATTACAGATTCTAAAGTAGAAAGTGTTGAATTTGAATTTTCTGGTAAAGATTTTTGCAACATAATATTTTATCGGTTATTGGGTATAAAAAAATAATTACGTCTCTTGTAGAGACGCGATTCATCGCGTCTTCTTCTCCACAGACACGATAAACCGCGTCTAAAAAACTAAAAAACATCGGCAGGGTCAGCAGATCGTAATTTCCGCATTGCGATCGCACCAGAAACGCTACACATGATCACGGTCAAAATCCAAACCTGGATCGCCCGTTCCATTTTCATAAAAATAGGAAGCATTGTCGCAGCGTATGTGACTTGATACAACCCAAAAGAAAGGAAGAATCCAGGCAGAAAACCTAAAATAGCTAATAACAATGCTTCTTGAATTAAAACTCCCAAGAGATAGTTATCGGTATATCCCATTGCTTTGAGGGTGGCATATTCTGGCAGGTGGTCAGAAACATCAGAATAAAGGATTTGGTAAACAATCACGATACCAACGATAAACCCGACTGCTGTACCCAAACCGAAAATAAAACCAATGCCAGTACCTTCTTCCCAGTAAGTCCTCTCCACTTTGGCAAACTCTTCTGGAGTCAAGACTCTAACATCTTTAGGTAATCCATTCACAAGTTGCGATCGCACTTTTTCTACATCGACATCTGGTTGAAGCGTAATTAACCCAACTTCGATGCGATCGGGTTTACGTTCTGGGAATAGCTGGAGAAAGGTAGAGTCACTGGTGATCACATTACCATCGGCAGCAAAGGAAGCACCATCAGTAAACAAGCCTTTAACAAAAACGGCTTTGCTATTTAATTCTGTGTCAAATTTGCCTGTTTTCTTAAAGATATCAGCAACCGCCCCGTATTCTGGACGACCTGCCTGGTCAAAAATAACTTGGTATAACTGTTTCAGATCATCCTGATTTTGGTTAATTTCGGGCGATTTGAATGCGGGTTGTACCGGATCAACACCCCAAACCAAAATGGCACGCTCAAGACGTGTTTCGGGATTTCGCCACTGTCCGGTGCTGATATAGACAGAATTAACTGACTGAACACCTTCATAACCTAATGCTTGATACAGTCGTTCTCTAGAAAAGTTTTTTACCGAAAATAAAGTTTGAAATTGGGGATTAATTAAAATCAAATCTGCCTGTAAATTGCGATGAGGTTTCACAGCAGCATCAAAAAGGGCACTTTCAAATCCCAACTGAATAAACATCAGCATATCGGCAAAAGTAATACCTGCGACTGCAACAGCCAGACGGGTTTTTTCCTTCATTAACTGCCGCCATGCTAGCGGCGTTTTGCGAAATAATTTGGAAAACATATTGAAAAAACCCCTTAATAACTCAGTGTTTCAGTTTGCTGTTCAAGCTGGCGCTCTCGCATTAACAAAAATAATGGAAGACCTAAAGACACACCAACCAAAAGATTACAGGCAATGTAAACCCAGAGATTTTGCATTTTAAGACGTGTTCCCTCCCAAAATACAAATGTCCATAAAACTAGCGATGAAACAATAACATCCATACCAAAAAAACCAGAAATTTTGTTGGCAAAGAGTTGTTCAAAAAACAGCTTTACATCAAGACCATGCTCTAAGACAAATGGAACAAATTGGGAGTAAGGTAGAACGAAGCCAAGTATACAAAGCAGAAGGTATATGACTTTAATCATGATTGAATTAACCCTATAAAAAATGCTGGAATACACGAGACAACAAACAACAACTCTATATAGGACTCCTATTTAATTTTTGAACAAGACTCAGTACGGATCTATCCTTTCTTTCCTATTCCCTATTCCCTATTCCCTATTCCCTACCCTCCTATATTTCAATCGCTGTCTGTACCTGTAAGTTAGTGAAACCTGCAACTCGCTTGCTGTCTTCAGGATTGAGGCGAATTTTCACCTCAACTACTCGGCTATCAAGATTCTCCCCTGGCTGGTTACTGAAAACATTTTGTCTATTCACCTGCAAGCCAATTTGAGCAACGGTTCCTCGCAATTCACTAGCAAATGCTTGACTGCTAATCACTGCTTGTTGTCCTAATTTCACTTTACCGATATCGGTTTGATAAACTTCTGCTACTGCCATCATTTGGTCTGTTTGCGCTAAGTCTGCAATGCCAGAAGCACTAATTTTTTCTCCGATTCGCGTATGAATTTTGATGATTTGTCCCGCCATCGGTGCTTTGATGTAAGCACCAGCCAACTCGGTTTGGGCGTGTTTGAGTGTAGCGATCGCATTTTCAACTTCTGTCTGGGCTGCTGCTACATCTACAGGTCGCACTTCTGCAATACTGGTGAGCGTGGCTTTGGCTTCACTAACTTGCTTGCTACCAGTGGCGTTAGTACGGGCGAGTGCCGCTTTAGCTTCAGATAATTGTTTGGTAGCAGTGGTATTAATCCGGTTGAGAACTGCTTTGGCTTCGTCTACTTGCTGTTTAGCAGTTTCTACAGTCAAGCCTTTGCTGTCATATAAAGAATTAGAAACTGCACCTTGAGAATATAGCTGCTGATAACGTTGATATTCGGCTTCGGCATTTTTGAGTTCTGCCTCTAGCTTCTTAATAGTTGCTTCTTGCGCGATTCTGTCTCCTTCCCACTGTGCCTCTATGCGGAATATCGCTTCCTGTTGCGCTGTTTTATCTCCTTGGGATTGCGCCTGGAGGCGTTCAACACTGGCTTGCTGGGCGTTAATTTCTCCTACTTTTGCTCCAGCTTGCACTTGAGCGAGTTTGGCTTGAGCAACTCTAACTTGTTGTTGCGCTTGTAATACAGCAGTTTGTAAGCGATCGCGGGCGTCTAAAATTGCCACCATCTGTCCGGCTTTAACGCGATCGCCTTCTTTGACTAAAATTTTGGCAATGCGATCGCCATCCAATGCCAAGGGTGCAAACAAGCTAATTACCTCTGCTTCCGGTTCTAGTCGTCCTAATGCAGCCACTTTTTGACTTTTAGGCGTGGTTTCTACTGGCTCAGATTTCTCAGCTTGACTAACTAGCCCAAACTGAGAAATCCCATAAACAACAATTCCACCTGTAATAGCAGTAGCGGCAATTACTAATGCAAGTAACCATTTATTGGAAGCTTTTTTTGATACTTTTTGAACCATCTTTTTTACTCTCCTAAAAAATCATTTTATCTACATCAAATGAGCCGATAATGGTAGCAACTAACTCCCAACTCCCAACTCCTAACTCCCAACTCCTACCCCATGCTGCGACAAATATGCCGTGAGCATTTTGCCGAGTAGCGCACATTGTTCCATAAAATCAATTGTTTCGTCACCCCATAACTTCTCCAGAATTAAACCATTCACAAAGCTCAATACAAAGGAAGCCAATACTGGATCTTGAATACCTACAAAATCGCAGGCAGCCTGCTGATAACGCTGATTAGTTCGCTTAAAAACACTATTATTCAACATTTCTTTAGAGTCTTGATGTTGACAAAAATCAATCCATATATAAGTCCACTTAATAAAGTAATCTTCATTTTTTACTAGATATCTTCCTAGTGCTTCCATCCCCTCTTGTAGGGTTTGCGCTCCTTCCAATTCAGCCAATGCTGCACTTAAATCTTGCTCACATATTTCTTGGGCCAATTGCTCAAATAAAGCTTGTTTGCTAGGAAAATAGTGGTACAACGTACCAGTAGAAACCCCTAATCCTTCGGCAATTTGGCGCATAGTAATGGAACCATAGCCTTTTTGGGCAAATAAATCAAAGCACTTGTCGAGCAGTTCTTTACGGTATTGCTCATGGTCAACAATCTTAGGCATGACTCAGGTTTTATCTCGAACGCTCGTTATATATAAAATTAGCATCTTTGGTATTGATATAGAATATTTCAAGGAAATAAAGCTTTACTTTCTCTAGTGAATTGATTTAAATCGAACACGCGTTATATTTTAACCTAGTTTTGCGCTAGATGTAATACTCATCAATTTTCATCTTTGCCACTTAGTACAAAACTATGGTTAGATTTCGGAAAAAACCCCGTATATATTTGTAGTTCAGCCTTGGCGAAGTCTTCTTCTTCTGCCAGAAAGCTTACCGAAAGGTGGTATAAACTGTAGCTTTGGCTATTTGGGGTTAATGATGATGGAAATCATCACTAAAGCTTAAAAAGTATCAAAACTTGTTCTGTAATATCTGTAATATAATAATCTGTGTATTTTTCATTAGGTACAACTTATGCCTTATCGAAGAAAATTTTTAACAAGAGCGGGATATACAACCCTTTCTGCCCTATTGACTATGGGGTTTTTACAGAAGGATAAGCAAAAAGAAGACCAGAGTACCAATGAAATTGCAGCAAATTATCCAAATATAAATTCTCCTCTTCGGCAATTAGCTGCGGCCAAAGGAAAGCGTTATGGCGCAGCAATTTCTAGTGAATTTTTGCAAACAGAGAAGGATTACGCTAACCTGATTGCTCGTGAATGTTCGATTGTGACACCGAATGGTGAATTGAAATGGAACGCCACAGAACCACAGCCAGGAAAATTTACTTTTGAATCAGCAGATGCGATCGCTAATTTCTGCGAAAAGCATAACATAGAAATGCACGGGCATACCCTTTTTTGGCACATGGGAAGACCAGACTGGCTTCCTTATCCCCCCACACTGAAGATGATCGAACGCCATGTTAAAGGAGTCATGGGTCATTATCGTAAGAGCAAGGTTTTAAAGTCTTGGGATATTGCCAATGAAATTATTGCTGATAATGAAAATGAAGCTGACAATGCTACCTACGGTTTGCGTAAAGGGGTAAAACGAGAATTGATTCGAGATTTATTTTTAATTGCCGCTTCAGTTGATAACACCAAGAAATTTTATCTAAACGATTTTGGCATCGAAGGCGCTACATGGAAATCAGACCGATTCTTAAAAATGATCGAATATCTAAAGAATAGTGACGTTAAAATTGATGGGGCAGGCATCCAGTCGCATCTATGGTTTTCTACTGCCTATGCTTTTGATGAGAAAGGATTTAATTCCGTCTTAAAACGGCTTAATGATCTTGAAGTTAAACCAATAATTACAGAATTAGACATTATCATTGATGCCCCATTACCCGATAGTATCAAAAAGCTAGACCAGATGGTAGCCGACAGTTACAAGCGATATCTTGATCTGTGCTTTGCGGCTAAAGTTGATACTGTCATTACATGGGGGATTACCGACCGTCATACCTGGATACGTCATCCCGACTGGATGCCAGGAAAAACCTTTAGGGACAATCCAAGTCTCTGGAAATTTCTGCGTCCACTTCCCTTTGATGAGAACCTGCAACCTAAACCTGCCCGCAATGCTATTGCCAAGGCTTTCAGTAGTTAACTTAATACTCAACCCAAGCTAAAATAGCTTTTTTTAAAAATTATTCTAAGCGAAGTATGTGGCGATGTTCTTCGCTACTCACAAACATTAAAATTGAATAAGATGCACTGACTAATTAATGATTAAGCCTTAGTACAGTATTTCATAAATTCTGGATGAATTGAGCGACCCACTGGTAAGGCTTCAAGAAACTCTTTCACGCTATGAACTTGTGAAATCTTGTACTTAGAAATAGCAGCATTTTATTTTTTTTTTCTTGACTTGAGATACTCCAAATTTCTCGTAAAAATAATGTGCCAACAAACCAAGGCTCAAGTAAGTAACGTCTCCAAAGTCTTTTAGGTTCAGAAAACAAGCGATACAACCATTCCAACCCCATTCTTCCCATCCAGCGAGGAGGAGTAGGCACTACTCCTGCTACATAATCCATGCAGGCTCCACTAGTCAAAATAGTGTTGGTATGAATATGCTCAAGATTTTCAGAAATCCAATGCTCTTGGCGTGGCATACCCATCCCTACCATTAATACGTGGGGTTTGTAAGCATTAATTGCAGCCAGAGTAGCGAGATTTTCTTGACTATCTTTATCCATATCAATATAGCCATGAGCGCAAGCAATCTGTAAACCAGGAAATTTCTGGCACAAAATACTTACTCCTTTTTCAGCAACTCCTGGCTTTGAACCTAAATAGAATATACGCCAGCCTTTATTAGCAGCTTCCGCCATCAAAGACCATACCCAGTCAGCATAGGTTACTCTTTGTTCTCGTTTAATTGGAAAACCCAACAACTTTCCAATTAACACTAGAGGCATACCATCAATATGGGTATATTCTGCCTTGGCATAAAAAGCTTGCATTTCCGGATCATTATGGAAGAGATAAAGACTATGCAAGTTGTGATTAGCAATAATCCATTTCTTGTTCTTATCAATAGATTCTTCAATCAATAAATTTAAGTCGAGCATAGAGAGTGCATCGAATTGAGCACCCAGAAATTTATAAGAGAATCGATTTTTCATGTCTTTTTTTCTTTTGATCAGTATGAGAGGTTATCTCAAAATAAAGGTGAGTATTTTAAAATTAGTTTTTAGCAATATTTAAATACTTCGAGATTAAAGTATTTAAAAAAACTGATTTTCTTAGTTTAAATATAGTCTAAAAAAACAAATCTAACTAAGAATGACTGACTCTCATGAGTATTTCCGCGATATTTTGCGCTCTTGCATTCCAGGAATATTTTTCTGTAATTAACGTATACGCTGTATCTACAAGTGATTGATATTTATCAATACTAGAAGCAGCATCTAGCACTGTGTTAGCAACTTCTTCGCTAGAGTATCCTGTTACTAACAGATGTTCTAAGTGGCGAAATTCTTCTAATCCTCGCAAGCCTTCTGGTGTTGATACAACTAACTTTTTACTGGCAAAATAATCTAATGCTTTATTGCGAGCGCCGCCTGCTACGGCTTGTTTTGAGAATGGCAGTAAAGCAATATCTGCATATTTAAGATGGGCAACAAAATCTTCTCTCCTAGGTAAAAATCCTAAAAAAGAGATATTAGAGGGTATTGGTTCTGAAATATCACTACTATCCCTGCCAATGACAATAAAATGTACTTTATCTTGATGACTTTCAAGGGATTTAGCAACCTCAATAGCCATTGATACAGACATATCATTAGTTGGAAATTGAAATGTTTTGGGAGCAATAAGAACCACTATTTTAGCTGGTCTGAATGCTTGATAGGGATCTTTATCAGGAAAAGCTTCAGTATTTAGTAAGTCTTCAGTCACTCCATTCCCGATGCAATAAATTTGCTGTGGAGTTATACCATACCATTGGGAAATTAGTCTAGGAATTGATTCACCTGCTGCAATAATCGGATTGCCAGAGAATATCAAAATTCCCTGAGCAATATATGTTTTAATACATTGTGCAAACTCTTTGAAAGGATTGGCAACTGAAAACAAGCGCATCCAGTATTCATACGGTGAAAATGTATGAAAATCAAATATAAGAGAGGAATTACTGTATTTTCTAAGCTTTAGTGAAATTAGAGCAGCCAATCCAGGTAGTGTTTCTTGAGCATACACAATATCTGGGCAGAACTCGTCGATGCACTTTTCTATAGCTTGAATATATGACTTTAAGCCTCTTGAACCAATCGAAAGAGAAGGTGCATAATTAACAGATGAACAATCTAAACCTAACTGAAAAACATCAAAGTATTCCGTCAGATATTGTCCTAGATAAAAAGGTCTAGTAAATGCACCAAATGGTTGACTAGAATCGAGTGTTGAGACAATTAGTAAGCGTTTACCCATAGAATGATCAATGATTATTTGATTATTTAATAATTTAAAATTGCATTTGTCAAATTATTAAGATATTGATAAATTATCCAAATACTATTGACTCATGAATCTCGTGCGAGTATCAAACTTCTGAGTTAGTTTGATTGATGTCCTCAGCAAATGTGGGAGAAATCGCCAAATCCTTGTAACCAATAATTGCTCTGATATAAGGTAAGAACCAATAAAATATCCAAAATGGCCCAGAGTGTCTGCTACAAAATATAGTCCATGATTTCAATGGAAATCCTTTAATTTGCAGTACCTTTTTCAAGCGTTCTAATATATTTAAATTGGTATCTACCCAGCTATTGCGGATAGAATTTTTATTACAAGTACCAATATATCCAGGAGCTACCCATATTTTACAACCCATTTTACGCGCTCTCAGGGCATAATCTAAATCTCCTAAACTGTGAATAAAGGCTGTATCAATATTGCCAACTTTTGCGGCAACACTTTTAGGAATTAGCACGCAGTTACCATACATAGCATCGCATTGTTGGATAACAGAACTTGGTTCTAAAAATTCAAACTTGTTGGAATACCACTTTTTAGATTTTACTGCTCCTCCATAGGTTGCTTTTCCTGTCATTGAGTCTCTAGTTGAACCAACTACAATTGAGTCTGGATAACCAAGTTCTGTCAAATTTTGATGAACCTGCAATAGTTTACTCACAGCATTGGCTTCCAGAAATGTGTCATCATTTAACCACAGATAATAATCATATTGATGTTTTATCGCCTCACCAAAGGCGAGATGCATTCCTCCCACCCAAAATAAATTGCCATTACCCTGAAGTATTTTTACCTCTGGGTATTCTGCTTTGATAGCCTCTGTAGTCCCATCAGAACTACCATCATCAGTTAAATAAACATCACAATGATTGTTTTGCTGATACAAAGCATTTAGACAGGCAAGAGTTGTATTCCGCCTGTTATAACATGTCATAATTACAGCTAAATTTGCTTGCTTCATTTCATTTACCTCATATAATAACTACTATCTATAAAAACAGTCAGGAAAATAATGCACTTTTATGCAACTTTTACAAATCTACCTTCATAATCCAAACATCAAATTTTGAGTTTCTGTATATTTTTATGTAAGTTTAAAATTTAACCATCTTTTCTAGCCATCCACTGAAATTAATATCTAAATTAAAGTTTTTTAGTTTTTGTTCCATTCTTCTGACTAGCAACATATATCGATGCCAAACTGAAACGCGAGGCATATTAAGTCTGACAACCTCTTGACATAACCATCGATATTTATCTGAATTGATATTGATTTTTTTCAATTTTTTAATTTGTGCATTCCAATCGTTATAGAAAAATAAGTTGAAGTAATGAATGGATATAGTATCATCCCAATGTTTAATTTGTAGTTCTTTTGATAAACGGTTATGTAAAGGTAATGGATAACTATAATTAGAAGGAAAATGTTCGACGTTTTCTTCCAACGCACATAAAGTTACAGACAAAACAGACTGCTCAACAAAATAAATACCCTGGGGAGGAGTAATATCCAGGCGCATTACTTTTTCAAAATTCTCTTTCCAAGTTGTAAATATACCTGCACTCCTTCTCACAGCGACCAAACCAGAATTCCAATAGCCTCTGATTCTCTTATTACCAATTGGTGTGTCAACAAATACCTCACGTTTTACTCCCAGCACTTCATATAGTTTTTGCCAATACCATTCTTGAGGGTCTTGTAGACCTGTAGAACCAATTCCTTGACCATACTCAGGACGCATTCGTACATTACAGTTTACTGGCAACAAAAATTCTTTTGGTTCCGAAAAAAAGCATTTATCACTGTCTAAAAAAACTAATATTTCTGCATCGATATTTTGTTCTGCATAGGCACAAACTAGAGGTTTATTAGCTAAATAGTATTCATGAAATTCTTGATTGATCGGAATTTGTTGATGGATAACCTGTAACGCTTCAAATGCTTGTTGAGTTTGTTTTAATATCGGTTCACCTACTCTGGGATGAAAGCTATATATAGGTGTATTTTTCAAGTCGCCGCAGAATTTACGAATACTTTCTGCAAGCATCAAAGATTGACCTTCTAAACGGCCAGGTTCTGTACAAATTATAAAAGCTATAGGTATTGACATATTATGAAGTATTGATTTACTAAATTAGTTACTAAATGAAGATTTCTTTGCGATCATCAATATTTCCTGAAACAAAGCTGAATAACGACGTGCTTGAAGTTCTAGAGTGAATTCTTGTTCAACTTTTTCACGCGCATAAAATGATAGTTTT
Source organism: Nostoc sp. CALU 546 (assembly GCF_048836525.1). Taxonomy (NCBI): domain Bacteria; kingdom Bacillati; phylum Cyanobacteriota; class Cyanophyceae; order Nostocales; family Nostocaceae; genus Nostoc; species Nostoc sp. CALU 546. The sequence continues at coordinate 31,619 of NZ_JAWJTF010000059.1, read as the reverse complement.
TGCAACCTCTGTTCATTTTCAAGTACCCAGGTAATCCCTTTGGCAAAATCCTCAACTTCATAAGGTTTAGCCAAATAGCCGTTCTGCTGATGATCAACAATATCTTTTAAGCCAGTAGAATTAAACGCCACAACTGGAGTACCACAAGCGAGGGATTCTGAAGCTGTCTGTCCAAAAGATTCTTGCAGAGACGGTACAAGCATCACATCTGCTGCTGAGTAAACAGTTGCTAGAGATATATCATCGTGTAAGTGTCCCAAATAGTGGGTTGTGAAGCCTAAATCAGGTGGATTTTCGGGTTGAGATGCACCGAAAACAACAATCTCCAACTTATCTTTCCAGCCAGATTTGCTTAACTCTTGTAGTGCTGGTTGCAGGTAATGAAAACCTTTTCTATGGTCATTAGTTGCATCTAATGCTCCAAATAGAATAAGTTGTTTATCCAGAGGTAAATTGAGTAATTCCCGTGCTGAACCTTGATGAACAGGTTTATACTTTTGAGTATCCAGTCCATTCGGAATGACTTCAATTCGCAAGTTCTTAAACAGAGAACTAGACTTGGCACATTCGGCTAACCAAGAACCTGGTGAAACAATAGTCAGATTTAAATTTTTCAAAGCTTTGGCTTTACGTTGCCATACCCAGTGGGATAAGTCAGAATCCTTTTTGCTGTTGAGTTGAGGACAGGCTCCACAGGATATTTGGTAGCGATCGCAATCTCCAGCATAGCCGCATCCCCCAGTAAATGCCCACATATCATGAATTGTCCAGACCAAAGGGCGCTTTAGTTTCGCAAGAGTTTCAATTTGCATAAAAGCTGCGCTAATCCAATGCAAATTGATTATATCTGGATTAATCTGAGCAACTTGAGAAACTACTCTATCTGGCAACCATTGAATAAAAAACGGAGTATTTTGCTTTTGAGAATAAAGCTTTAAAGGCAAAGTTTCAAATGTCAACTTTGCTTTGGCGATACCTTGAAATAATCTCATCTTAGGCGCAATTACTGTTTTATCATCAGTAGATTTTTCTTGCACCAGCATTTGTGATTGTAAGTCAATATCTTGTAACCCTTTGTGCAAACGGTATGCGGCACGAGCCGCACCACCAGCCACATCCTGGGTACTAAGGAGCAAGACGTTCATATGAGTACTATTTAACTTTAAAAAACATGGTTGATAACACTGATTCTTTATCCCATAAAATCAGTATTATTTGTTTGGCTTGATGCCCTCACAATATAAAGATCCTGGTAGATATACTGTCCCATCAGCATTTATATCTAAGACTTCATTACTAAAGTTGGGAATATCACTTGTATGGGCATCTAAAAGTTTAATATCCGAAAAACCAACTCTTTGAAAGAGCGTTTTCATGCTATGGCTATCATACATCCACTTATGTTTTTCACCAAGAGAAGTTTCATCGATCATAGACTTGCGGACATACCGTGGTATTAACCTTTTTACCATGTCAATATAAAGGTATTTAAATTTGTTTCTGAGTTTATTGTGGTTGATACTAAAAACCTTTTGTAATAAAGAGTTGGTATTAGTTATTGCTACCTCTTCTTTGATATTCACACCTGTTCTTTCTTCTACATACTTGATGGATGATTCATCATTATTTTCAAGCACTTGTCGCCAATAAGTTTTCATCAAACCGCCATGTTCTGTTCTAACCAATTGGTCAATTAACTCAATAATAATCCATTCATATTGTTTCCTTGATTCTTCATGTTCAATACTGTCGATAATTCTTAAATATTCACGGCATGTTCGCTCTAAGTCAGGAACAACAATGCGTAAAATGCCTTGAGGTTTTAGAACTCTGTAGCATTCTTTCACCAACATTTCTCCCGTTTCCTTAGAGAAATGCTCTAGAACATGACTGCTATAAATTACATCAAAATAATCTTTAGGGTATGGAAGTGGTTGCAGTAAGTTATGAGCAATTACGTCAGGATGCTCAGAATTAAAATCTATATTTATCCATTCAGAAGAAAATCTGTGCCCACATCCAAAATTTAACTTTTTCATGTTTTCTCTCCTTTTAATTATGCAAGTATGTAAATTACTTACCTATTTATATATTGGTGCGCGCTGGGAACTAAGAGTCAGAGATAGAGAAGTGGTGACATACATTAACCAATTCCAACCAGGAATTAATAACCTTGCTTCTGAGAAATTCACTATGACGATAATAACTAGCATCTGCATTGGCCAATAATCTTCTGGTTTTTTTGCCACTGAAACGATTCGAGTCAGTGCCATTACAAAGAACCGGATAAATCCTGCTGCAAAAGTCAAGAAACCTAAAAATCCTAATTCTAACAATAGTTCTAAAAAGCCATTATGAGCATTACTGGCCCAATCGTAAGTAGCTCTCAGATTAGATGCAGCATTACTAGTCCAAAATGCCGAATATCCATAACCTAGCCAAGGTCTTTCCAAAACCTTAGCTATCACTAATTCCCAAAGATCAGAGCGTCCATTTAAGGTAAGGTCTTTGCCAGAAGTACCAACTACAGTTTCCGCATTATTGATTAGTAACATTGAAACAATAATCAGTAACATTAAAGCTGTAGTAATCATAATAACTTGTAGTTTATAATTAGTTTTTTTAAATGATTGATAGAAAGGTAAAAGTAATATCATTGTCAATAAGATAGCTAAAGACGTTGTGGAACGCGTCAGGATAATTAGACATACAGATACCCCACATATTGCCCACATCAACCATCGATATCGATTACTACTAAGGGCAAGATGCAAAAAAACTCCTGCACTCCAATTCATCATGTATCCTAATTCATTTTTATGACCATAAATTCCGCTCCACATATCTAATAATTCTGGTGCTGTGTGAATATAACCTGGTACGAATGCAGAGAATATCATAGATAATAATGTAGCTGCACCAAGCGCCCAAGCTATTAGCCTCATTTGTTCCCTAAGCGGATAACGCATTGCCAAATAGATGGCAATAAAATATATTCTGATTAGACCTTTTATATAATTAAGACTAGAATTTATATCTTCTGACCACAATACAGAAAATAGAACGATCGCTAGCAAAAAAAACTGTAAGGGACTTTTGGTAATTACATAAATAAAACCTTTCCAGTATAAAAGAAAAAAATAAAATAGAATTAAATATGAAACTATATTGAACAAAGTATCTACCTTATCGCCTCCGAGGGTAGACATAGAGACTTCTTGTGCAGGATGTATTGTTAATGCACCTACAGCAATGAGTAATAGCAAAATAGTTAGTATTTTTTCTGTTAATTTTACCTTCATCGCTGACATTTAATTTCTTAATTTACTAAATATATCACTATTTTTTTATGGCTGAGTAATTCAATCTTTTCTTTACTTCCTCTTTAAAAATATCCAATGCAGTTGCTTTATAAACTGTTTTCTGCGTAAAGTTATCTGCCTCTATATTCCGCACAATAAATGGTGGATGTTTTAAGGGAAATTCCATCGCTTGCATGGACATATTAATGAATGAAAATTCTTGATTGGAAGTGAAATGAGTCGCGTCTGCACCAACACCAACATTAGAGATTAAATTGACGTTGGGAATAACGCTTAAGCTACCCTGTATCCAGCAAGCAAATGTCCATTGGTAATCCCAGGTTATACCTGTAGGATTGTTATAAACAGACTGAAATATTCGTCGCCAATAACTTACTGCTTTTGGGTCTACAAGAATATCATGTAAAAGGTTTTCTGCTTGCACCTCTTTCCAGAGTTTGATCGTCAAATCATAATGTTGCCAAGCACGTCTCCAACTTGCCCAGCCCCAACAATGGTTGTAACGAGATAGATAGTAACTATAATTTGTGCGTTTTCGTCCAAATTGAAGATTTTGAGCAGAGATGGTGGCAATTCTGGTATCGTTTCTATATTTTTCTAGTAGTTCTTCACTAAATCTGAAAAATGTTGGGTGAGGGATACAATCATCTTCTAAAATAATTGTTTCTTCAACATTATTAAATACCCAATCTAAACCACTAGAGACTCGTTTTGCACAACCTAAGTTGACATCAGAATAATTTTTGATAACTTCGCAGTCCCAATCAACTCTCTCAATAATTGCCCTAGTTGCTTCACACTTTTCTGCCTCATCTTCACGGTCAGTGCGTGGGCCATCTGCAATTACAAAAAGTTTTGTTGGTTTGGCTTGGCGAATAGCTTCAAAAACTTTCTCTGTTGTTTGTGGGCGCTTAAAAACAATAAAAGTTACTGGTGTTTCCATCATAATCAAGGTTAAATAATAATGATCAATATTTGTAAAAAGGAATAAGCGATCGCACCTGAATTTTAAATATTTTCTGTGTTCTTGGATCAAATGCGTTGCACACAAAAGCAGCAGCAGCTTGAGATATGATTGTTGCGATCGCAGCCCCAAGTCCTGCATACTTAGGAATCAGGAATAAATTCAGAATAATGTTTAGGATTGCTCCAAACAAAGTCTTACCTAAAGAAACGTGGTTCAAACCTTCAGCAATAAACCAAGGTGATGTTGCAAGACCCATAAATACAAACAAAGAAGTCCAAATATGAACTGCTAATATTGCTCCTGCTTCTGCATATCCACTTCCAAACATCACCATAATTATCTTGTCAGATAGAAATGACATTGGAAGCGCAATTGCCAAAGATATACATGTCATTAGACTTAGTAATTGTCCGATTCGCTGATAGTAAAGACTTTCAGATTTTTCCTTAGCTGCGTAAATTGCAGGAGCAACAGAAGAAACAATAGCCCCCGGAATAAAATACCAAATTTCAGAAACCCTGACAGCAGCAGTATAAACTCCAACCTCGCTATTTCCGATCATTTGGCCTAACATCACCTGATCTATTTTCATAAAAATCAGGATAGCGAACCCCGAAAAAATTAGAGGTAAACTCTCTTTCAGAAGAGTTTTGGCAGCAGAAAAACTCCAACGCCATAACCACAACGAAGACCCTTTAACTTGGTAAACAATCAGCAAGCCAATTGCACTCATCGCAAATTCTGCTAATGTTACCCAAGCAAAAGCTAACAATGGTGCTTTTGTTAAAATTAGTGCGATTTTGATGGCACTATTTAGCAGAAACGCTGTGTTCTTAGCAATCACAGTGTATTTTGACTGCACCTGTGATTGAAACCACAGTTCAATAGTATCAGCCGCCCTAAAAATTCCTGCCATTGCTAAAATTGCAACTAGCCATATCTTCAGTGTTTCCTGCTCGCCTAAGAAAAGCATAGTGCTAACTGCCAATAAGACAGAAGCAATTCCACCCACCAACTTTAGCCAAAAAGTGGTTCCTAAAATTTCCTCTTTGTTTGATGATTGACGCACAAGATGGCGAACTACTACGTCGTCTAGTCCTAGAGTGAAAATTGGGCTAAATAAGGTAACAAAAGCTAAAGCATAGTTAAAGACACCATACTGCTGTACTCCTAAGTAGCGTGCTATCCATACTCCTACGACTAAGCTTGCACCCATACGTAGAATACGGTCAGCAAACAACCAACTTGTATTGGCAATAATTGCACGCAGTCCAGAACGAGATTTAAATTTTGATAAGTTTTTAATTTTTAGTTTACTTAACATTATTTTTATGAATTAATCATGTAAAGTTCTCATATCCCTATCAATATCGCCTACAATACTTTTAATTTCCCAGTCATAAAAGTTTTCAAAAAATAGCTACATAAGAAAACAATGCCCTTTGTTTTCCAAAATAAGTTATGCTCAAACAAAAATATTATTTTTAAATATGAAATAAAATCTTGATATTTTGGACATGGTATTGTTTTTAACTCATTTAAAGATGTGAAAGCCAATAATAATGGTAAACTCAAATTATTTTTTTGCAGAATGTAATTAAATAAGGAATTGCGTTTCCAGAATCTCTTGTATTCGTAGTTGTTATCTATGTCTAAAAATTTCTTGTTATGATACTGGTTATTTTTATGTATTCTATACATCACTAAAGGTTTAGATATATAAAACTTTTTAGCTCCTACTAAAGATGCTCCCCATACCAGACAGTCATCAGCCCTTACACGCCAATCTTCTACATTTGGAATAGGCAAAAATTTTCTAATTATTTCTCTACGGATTGATAATGTTGAAGTTATGGAGCCAATCCATTCACCACTATATAAAGTTCTGATTACTGAATAACCCAAATCTAAATCGACAGCATCAGCTTGAAATGTTTCTTCTACTGCCCCAAATTTGTTATACGCACAAAAAACAAAATCACATTCACTACGTCTCTTATAAAAATTTAATGCAGTTTCTAAATATTGAGGTTCATAAATATCATCGGCATCTAAAAAAAATATAATGTCTCCAGTTGCAGCTAAAAAACCTTCGTTGAATGATGATAGTTGTCCTTGATTTTTTTCTTTCAAGATAGATTTAACATTAGTTACTTGAGTAAATTTCGTGATTACTTCTACCGAATTATCTGTGGATGCGTCATCAACAATAATAATCTCATCAAATTTAACTGTTTGATTTAAAGCACTATCAACCGCCTCTGAGAGAAATTCGGCGTAATTGTAATTATTAATTAAACAAGATGTTTTGATTTTATTTTTATCCATACAAAATGCCTCAATAGATAACAAAATAAGACGGAAATATTTTTGGTAACCGATAATTACCAATAGGCCGGATATTTTGAGGGACTTGTAGGGACATCATCAGGTCTACACCTAACCCAGGATTCATTATAAAGAGACTGAAAAAATGGAATTTTATCCCAACGGTTGCCTTTAATTCCAAAAAGAATTTGAGTTGCTCCTCCAAGGTGGAGAGCCTGTTTACCAAGAGATTTAATGTAAGCAGCTAATGGAAGTCCATAAGCACCACATCCGATAATAGCTATGTCAAAATCTTGCTCTTTAATCTTGTTACACATCCAATCATAAGCATCGAACCAAGTATTAAACTGGGTTTGAGTTCCCGCTAGAGACTGTACGGCTTTGAAGGTAATTAATTCAAATTCAGGCAGAATATGTTGGTTTTCAAAAAGTAACTTCCTATGGTTTTTATATTGCGATGAAATTGTTTCTGCAAAAGGATGAATCACTAAAACCTTTTTTCCCTCAAGATTCTTGCTCCAAGGGTCGTTGTGATAATAAGGTTCAAGCGTATTTAATTCTACAAAAGAAGCGTTTGGGCACGAATTTCTGATAATTTCTGGCTCTCCAGTTTGAAACCATACTCCTAAAACATCTATAGATTTTGACGATTCTAGAAAAAGTTGACTAAATCGATCTAGATGTTTTTTATCTGCTGGGAAAAATCCAGAATCATTAGATATTGACTCAAATATAGATCCCTTGTAGCCTCCTTTCAGATATTCATGCACACAATAAGCTTCTGTGCTACCAAAGCGAGAAATCATAAAAGGTTTACTATCTTTAATAAGATTGGTAACTAATTCATTACTCTGTTGAGGAGATAAAATTTGCTGATATATATCGTAGTTTTTTACATGATTTTTGAGAATTATTGCCTTTGTGTAAATAGAGCCTTTCCATTTAGCTAATGGAGTATTTGATTTTACGAATTGCTTGAGATTTTTACTTAACGTCATTAATTTAGTCCTACAGTCAAAAAATTTGGTTTAGATGGTTGTAGTCAGATTCGCTTTCGGAATTTATCGAAGAACTTAACGCTCTTTGGAAAATTTTGTTAGGCTGCTAGATACTAAATCTTGTTCAATTTGTCGTTTTTTGTTGTCATAAAAATAATTATTAGGTTCATTTTTAGTATTCACACCATTGATAACTATCCCTAATACCTTCTGACCTGACTGAGTTAAAAACTCTTTAGCTGCATTCGCACTGTTCAGGTCAACTACTCCAGGACGAACGACTAATAAGATACCGTCAGTGAGTGTACTTAGAACAGCAGCATCAGCTATTCCTGACAGAGGAGGAGTATCAAAAATCACTAAATCATAATCTCTCCCAAAGCTGCTAATTAATGTTGCCATGCGTTGAGAATCTAGCATTGCCACTGGATTGGGAGGTAAAACTCCAGAAGTAAGAACCTCAAGATTAGGCATAACTTCTTGTACAACTGTATCTAAAGAGGCTTGTCCAATAATTACATTACTTAGTCCCATTGCATTTGGTAGCCCCCAGATATGATGCTGTATGGGATGACGCATATCTGCATCCACCAATAACACCCGACGCCCTGCCTGAGCCATAGTCACAGCTAGATTTGCAGATACGTCAGACTTTCCTTCTTTGGCAACGGAACTTGTAATTACAATGCTTTTAAGCGGTTTATCAGAACAGAGAAACTTCAAGTTAACTTGTAGTATTTGGTATGCATTACCAACAGGGAAGTAAGGAATATCTCTGCCAATAATTTTGGGAATAGCTCTATCGAGTCCTGCTATAGAAGAAGACTCTTTACCATTTCTACCTTGTGTAGGAATTACACCTAAAACACTGTATCTCAAGACTTCTTTAGCTTCTTTGACGGTCTTCACCGAGCGGTCTATTAAGTCTAAACCAAAGGCGATAATGATACCTAAGAAAAGACCAATTCCTCCTCCACCAACAATAAATAAGATTTTGCGAGGCCCTTCTGCTTTATCGGGAATTAAGGCATAGGAAATCACACGAGCATTAGGAATCTTTTGATTCTGTGCAACATCAATTTCTTGGCGTTTCTTTAAGAGTGTTTCGTAAGTCGTTTGAGCCGCTTGCAGTTTCCGTTCTAGCTCTCGTTGGCTTTGTTCTAGCCTTGGCAAATTATTTGCTCGTTTGATGTAGGCATCTTGCTGTCGCAAGAGTGTGCCAATTTGTCTTTCTAGACCAACCCGTTCTGCCTGAGCACGAGTAATATCTGCAATTAGGCTTTGCCGGAGTTGTCCAACCTGTAAACTTCCCTCTGTTATCTGTGCTGTACCCGCTACTTGTCCTACCCGCTCTTTTAGCAAGCTTTTAAGAGCTGTAACCTTTTCTTCTAAGTTAGTGATGGTAGGGTGTTCAGGTTCAAAACGAGTCCGCTCTAGTGCTAGTTGACTTTCTGTTTCTTGAAGTTGAATAAGCACTTTTTGAACCCCAGGTGCTTGACTCAAGTCAGATGCGATTACACCTTGCTGTGAATCTACTTGAGCTTCACTGCGTAACTGTTCTAAACGACCTTTGACATCATCTAGTTGAGCTAAAGCTTGAGAAATTTGGTTTCCTAACTTGGAAATCGTATCGACTGCTGCGGTTGCTTCTTGTTCTAGGACAACAATTTTATTTGTTTCTTTAAATAGTCGCAGTTTTGATTCGGCTCTTCTGACAATTTCCTCAGCTTTGGGTACTTCCGTTACGAGAACTTGTTTGGCTGTCAGTGCTTCATTCTGATTAGCCTTGATATTTAGGTCGATATAACTGTCGATAACTTCATTGACGATTTTGGCAGCTAGTTCTGGGTCGCCGCCTTTATAAGAAAGTTGTACAACATCAGTACCTTTGATTCCTTCTATTTTTAGTTGTTTTGCCAGGTCGGGAATCGACAGCGGTTTGCCTTGACTATCTTTGAGCTTGAGAGAATTAATTGTTTTCTCAATCACTGGATTTGATCCAATAACTCTCACCTGAGTTTCTAGGGGATTGTCATTTACGTTCAAAGCCTCCAGGCGTCCTATGTCTTGTGGTAACCCTGTGAGTGAGGAAGATCGATTTGTTTTAATCATCAAGCTTCCTTCTGCTTTGTATGAGGGTTTTAGGGAAAATGCATACAAGCATCCAAGGGTAACAGCTATGCTAAAAATTCCGACTAGAGGTAACCAACGCCGTTGAATAACTTCTAAGTATTTTTGAATATTTACTTCTTCAAAGTTGGGTAAAGATTCCATTGTCATAATATATACAAACTTTTTTTATAAAAAACTGACTATTTACTTGCAGGAAATTTTTCTCAGTATTGTACTGGTAGTAGGACTGTAGTCTACTTTGCGATGGTAATATTTGCGTTGATTCTCACCTAATGCTTTTTTTACTAAGGTTGTTCAATATCTGAAGTCAACTAATACTTTTAGCAGTCTCAATTTTGACTTAGATTTTTTGATATTCTCCTGACATCAAAAACAGGATAACTCACAACTTTTTCCCTGATTTAGTGGCTTTTCATCATTTTGATTAATTTTGGTTAACTTAGTTTTATGTTGTTACTGATGCAAGTATTGATTAGTAATCTAACACTCAACATCATATTATGTAAGAACACTGAATTTGATAACTTTACAAAAAATTCATACAAGAAGCTGGTATATTCGCTATCGGTTTACTGATTTTGAAAAGACAAGGGGAGTTAATTCTTTTAGGGTAAGCGATATAACAATTGTGTCACTAGAGAAGCAGTGAAACCACTTTAGAGATCAGCTTTATGTAGTGGAAAGAGACATTTAGAAAGACTATATGGATATTTACGTAAATGGCTTCAAAGCTTTCAGCAACAATTAATTGTTGCTCTGAATAACGGCCAATCTGGGAAATGATATGGGATTGGCAAGAATAAAATTGTGTGATTTTAGTATCGAAAATTTAATGATTCGCGAACAGTTTAATTGACCCAGACTGGTGAAAAACTTTTTTGATGTGGCTTGAGGTGTGAAAACTACAACACAGTGCCCGTCCTTGGGTTTATATCCCGGTTTTTTGGCTTGCCCGTAAATTTGCAATTATCTTGTTTGTATTCTGCAATTGAGGCACAATACTACTTCCAAGATTTATCTAAGAGTGTATATGTTGTCTTATACGTGTAACTACAGGGTAGCACGCATGATAGATAAACGGCTAGTAAGTAAGTTGACATAGTAAAATAAAACTATGTGAAGAAAGATAAAGTAGGCTAAAACCCTTTTCCCTTCTGTCTCCTGCTTGATCGCAACGACAAATTTTTACGCTGACCGATTGAGTGCGGCTAAGTAGGATGGATTAATCTATATCTGACTACTACAGTACTGCTAAAATCCAGCTACTATCACAATTAAGCAGATAAAGGGCTTAACTCGCATTTCTCACAAGCTTTGCGATCGCTAATTTCGTAATCTTTGCCAGAGTGGCTTTTGAGCCTTTTTCTTGGTTAATAATTTTGGCACAATCCAAAACGCATAAATCTAGGTTTTATAAGGCTTTGACAGATGTGGTGAAAAATCAGGGTTAAGCCTCTTGTTAAAGGTAGGCAAATTTTCGCGACAATGTACCTTATATCTCACTATATTTTTAATGAAGTTTAGGCATATTTCTTACTACCTGTGTTAATCTGAAGTACCCAAACTAGGTTGCTATTTGTTGCTTTCTGTATCTAGCCAATTGTAATTATTAAACTGACATTAAATGTTGAGAGATTGAATTATGAAATCCTCTTCTATTATCTTAGTCGTTGTGATTAGCGCCCTTGCTCTCTCCCAGAAAGCCTATGCTAACCAAGAGAATGTTCCTATGACAACAGACGATCGCAATCAGGCTGGAGTTTTATTGACAGAACCAGCCACGATTAACGCTACATGGAGTAATTTTATCGGACAGACTAATAATCCAAAACAAACTACTGAATCAATTTCGCTAGTACAGGAGCGAGGATGCCCAAAGATTAACCCGCTTGAGTTCATCAATAACCCAGAGTCTTTCTTTAAGCAATGTCAGAAGCCAGCAAATACCGAAACTTCTCAAAGTACTGAGCCAATTGAGTATTTCAAGGTTCCTAAGCTGGATTCTGGTCTTAGGGTGACAGTTACTCAATTTTAATATAGCAATTCGATAGCGAGTCTTGTCTACGACACGCTACGCGAACGAGCGTCTTTGATTTGGAGAATCACTCGTAGAGGTAAGGGACTGGGGACTCAACTTAAGGTGAAAACGAGTAAGCGAGAAAACTGTGAGATGTTGCTTGGTTAAAAGTCTGAGATTATTACCACTTCTCCAAGAGTGGGTAATCTTGTTGTTCAAGTTGTGCTGTACGACAATGAGCTACCCGCCCCTAAACAAAAATCTTTTCGCTTCAACAGGATATTAGTGGCGATCGCGGGTGTTTGTATCTTGCCAAGTATTATCCTTGGTGTTAATGTGACCACTGTTACTACTTTTAGTCTATAAAATGTTTCCAAAAGTAATCAAATTGATAATACCGCATCTAATGCAGATGTCTGCGTGCAGTATGACACAAGTGCAATTGTCACAGATATCTGCGTCTTTGTGATCTTAAAGCCCGAATTATATGTATTTGACCAAACTGCTGAAGAAAGGCGTGCTTGAGCAGGAGAGGGGCTTTATTTCGTGTTTAACAATCGTCTGCTATAGGAATCCGCTTTGATTTCTGAACGAATTTGCGTAGACAGGCAATAGGCAATAGGTTCTTAGTTGTACTGAGTTTTTTCACCAAATCAAATATGAGTCCTATATGTACTCAGCTTCATCATGATTGGATTATCTAGTAAAAAAATAGAGGTAAAAAATGGACATTTGATAAGAGTTACATAGAAGAGGTATGACCAGAGTATTAGTATTTAAATAAATAATATTTTTGTTATTTAATAATTCTGATTTATTTGGAGAGTTGCTGTTATTTTTTTATCTTTTAGGTAATGAAATTGTTGCTTGGTAAGCTTGTTATTCTTTCCAGTAAATGCATTGGATAATTAGACTAAACATAATTCGTGTTTGAAAATATGCAAAAATCAATAAAAAAGGAGTGTAATTACTTCAAGTTATATGCTGATAATACTTTAGGTAATTGATTTGTGACTGGTGATGATGTTAGTATTAAAGGGTGGGTTGATTTTGGGTTTATTATCTCCAACAATTAACTTGTAATGTATCATAAGACCAAAATTCATCAGTATTGCCAATTGCATTGATTAGCAGTGTGAAGTGACTATGGGTCTGAATATCTAGACTTGATACCAATAAATTGATGAGGTTACAGAGGAGCAAATAACCATGAGCAACTTAACATCTCCACCTACCGAAGTTCAAAAAACGAAGAAAAAAAGTTTAGCCGCAGATAAAAAGCCTCGAGTTACAGATGATATTGTGCGTAGTTATCTGCAAGAGATCGGGCGTGTAGATTTGTTGACTCGCGAACAAGAGGTTATTTTTGCCCAACAGGTGCAGCAAATGATGAATTTATTAGCTGCTAAGGAAGAATTGGCTGTGAAATTAAATCATGAACCAACGCTGCAAGAATGGGCAGATCAGTTGGAGTCAAGTGTTGAGGTGTTAGAGCAACAGCTAAGTCAAGGACACCAAGCCAAGCAGAAAATGATTCAGGCTAATCTCCGGTTAGTGGTAGCAGTGGCGAAGAAATACCAGCACCGCAACTTGGAATTTATGGATTTAATTCAAGAAGGTACTTTGGGTTTAGAGCGAGGGGTGGATAAATTTGATCCCGCTCTTGGTTATAAGTTTTCAACCTACGCTTACTGGTGGATTCGTCAAGGAATTACACGAGCGATCGCTCAACAAGGACGGACAATTCGTTTACCTATCCACGTCTTTGAGAAACTGAACAAAATTAAACGGGTGCAGCGAGAATTATCTCAACAGTTGGGCCGCGTTCCCACTACTGCGGAAATTGCCAGCGCGTTATCTTTGACACCCAGCCAAGTTAGAGAGTGTTTGTACTTGGCCCGCCAACCTTTCTCCCTAGAGGCGCGAGTTGGTGAACAACAGGATACAGAATTGCAGGACATACTGGAGGATGATGGCCCTTCTCCCGAAGACTATGCTGTTGAAGAATCTCTGCATCAAGACTTACAAGACTTGTTAGCAAAGCTGTCTCCCCAGCAGCGAGAAATATTAACCTTGCGCTTTGGTCTTACTGATGGCTATGAACTTTCTTTAGCACAGATTGGCGATCGCATGGGTATTAGTCGAGAACGGGTGCGTCAGATAGAACAAAAAGCTCTCAGTCTCCTCCGACGCCAAAAGGAACAAGTACGTAGTTATCTAGCTAGCTAAGGTTATTTCTTACAAGAGTTTAGGTATTTAAACTCACAAATTCACCATCGTGACTAGATAAAATTCAGTCATTTTGGGGGAAAATAAACCTAACTAATCTCTCTCGAAGATTTGATATGAGCACACCAAAAACAGTGCAACAATTGCAGGTAGAATGGGTGACTTCTGAAAACTTTCGGCGTTATGGACAGGTAATTTTTGCAAGTCTTGATGGCAAAAGTTACGATGGAGAAGATGCCCAGTTAAACCTGCAAAACGGGATTCCACGATTTTATATTATGCGGTTGGAGAAGAGAGGGCGAAAGTTTCACAAAATTACTCGCCATCTCCAATGCACTCAATGTCTGGGTTCTTTGGAAGGGAAAGATTGGTTAATTGCAGTTTGTCCTCCTCATAATGATGTGAATGAACCAGCATTAGAAGAGATGGCTGCTTTCCGGATTCCGGGGAATTGTTTTATCAAGCTACATGAGGGTACTTGGCACGCTGGCCCCCATTTTGACCATGAAGCTGTGGATTTTTATAATTTGGAACTAGCTGATACAAATATGGTGGATCATTTCACCCATGATTTTTTTAAGAGTCATCAATTAGAGTTTGAGATGGTTTAGGTAAAAGCTAGCAATAGCTTCGCTGCGGGCTACATAACCCGCCAGAGAATGAATTCTC
>NZ_JAWJTF010000059.1:0-16902 GCF_048836525.1 Nostoc sp. CALU 546 | reverse complement strand
CTTGGAACTTCAGTTCCTTGCGGGACATAGTTTTTGCGTTAAGTTGACACCAATGACCAGAGGCTATCTCCTATAGACGCATTAGCTTGGATTAATCAAATCAGCGATCGCCTTTACCAATACATCTGGATCTACTGGTTTAGAAATATGCATTTGAAATCCTGCTGCTAATGCTTGCTGCTGATTCATTTCCCCTGCATAAGCTGTCAGAGCGATCGCTGGTACGCTTCCTCCTTGTTGGGGCGATCGCGATCGCACTTCACGCATCAGCATATAACCGTCTGTCTTTGGCATTCCAATATCACTAATTAAAACATCTGGTATGGACTCAGAAAGCGCTTGTAGTGCTTCCTGTGCTGATGCTACTGCGGTTACTTCTACACCGTAGTCTTGCAAAATGAAGGTAACTAAATCGCGGATATCTGGTTCATCATCCACAACCAGAACTTGAGTGTCTGAAAGAAGCGAGGATTCCGCCTGACAATCTGAAGACTGATTTTCCTCACGCCAAACCTGTTCATTTCTGACTAGAAGTGGTAGATCAACAGTGAAAGTTGCACCCGCTTCTTCTCCCAAACTTTCGGCTTGAACTTTTCCCCCATGCATTTCTACAACCTTACGCACGATCGCCAATCCTAAACCTAGTCCACCAAACGTCCGTGTAGTAGTGCCATCAGATTGACGAAAGTAATCGAACACATAAGGCAAAAAGTCTGGGCTAATTCCCTTACCTGTATCGCTGACCTGAATTTGAACCTGGTTAGCAGCTTCCATGAGTCGAATTTCTACCCGTCCTCCTCTTGGTGTAAATTTTACCGCATTGGAAAGTAGATTCCACACAACTTGTTGAAGTCGATTTGGGTCGCCCATAACTTGTCCCAAATTGGCATCAAATATGGTCTGAATTTGAATTGACTTGGCTTCTGCTGCTAGTTTTACTGTTTCTAGTGCTGCTTCAACTACCATTACCAAGTTTACTGGACAGATATTCAAGTTTAATTTTCCTTGGAGGATGCGAGACACATCCAACAAATCTTCAATTAGCTGGGTTTGTAACTTGGCGCTGCGTTCAATGGTTTCTAAAGCGTGGTTAGTAGTTTTTTCATCAAACTTGCGAGTCCGCAGCATTTTCGACCATCCCAGGATGGGATTGAGTGGGGTTCGCAGTTCATGGGAGAGAACTGCTAGAAACTCATCTTTAATTTTGTTGGCAATTTCCGCTTGTTTGCGTGCTGTCCTTTCGCATTCTAGTAGGCGATCGCATTCTTTTTCAGCCGATTTGCGATCGGTAATATCCAATACAAAAGCCACACCATGTTCTTGAGAGTCATTCAATAAGGCTATCCCCAAAACAATTGGTACTCGCTTTCCGTTGCGATGGATGTACT
This sequence comes from Nostoc sp. CALU 546, assembly GCF_048836525.1. Lineage (NCBI taxonomy): Bacteria > Bacillati > Cyanobacteriota > Cyanophyceae > Nostocales > Nostocaceae > Nostoc > Nostoc sp. CALU 546. Next base: position 15,514 of record NZ_JAWJTF010000059.1, on the reverse strand, counting down.
CTTTCTCAAAAATTCTGGAAACTCCAGTGGTTTGCACTTCCAAAAGGGCGCGATCGTCTAAATCCTGATACTCAACAGGAGTAAGTTCTCGCCAATTAATTCTACCTAAAGTGGCAAACTCATCACGAGTGTAGCCAGCTAATTGCAGAAAGGCATCATTGGCATCAATCACAAAGCCATGCACATTCCAAAAAGCGACCCCGATCAAATTAGATTCAAACAAACGCCGAAATCGCGCTTCACTTTCACGTAATGACTTTTCTGCCCGTTTGTGTTCAGTAATATCACGAGAAACGGTGATTACGCCTTCAATAGTTTGGTCAAGATTGCGTAATGGTGTGAGGATATATTCATAAAAATGCAACCCATTGGTGGTAAGACATTCGCACTCATCTTTGATTGGCTGCCCAGTTTCCATCACAGCTTTTCGTTGACTATCTACCTGCATTATCAGGTCTGCGGGTAAATCTAATTCTGGCAAAGTTTTTCCAATAATATCTTGGGGTTTTAAACCTAATACAGTAGCTCCATCACTGCTGACATACTGATAGCAACCTTGGCGATCAAAGATGTAAATATGATCCACTGAAGCAGTAAGAATAGCATTTAAAATATTTGCCTGTTCTTGGACTTGGGTTGTTAGTTCGCGAGTACTTGCTTCAGCCTGCTTGCATACAGTAGTTTCCATACAAACGCCAATCATTCGCACCGCTTGTCCCTGATCGTCATAGATAAATTTTCCCTTGGCAGAAATCCAATGTGGACTTTGGTCTGAGCGAACTATACGAAATTCATCGTTGTAATCAGTTTTGTTTGCCAAAGCGTGAGCGATCGCTTCCATGACAAATGGCTTATCTTCAGGATGAATACACTTCAAAAAGCCTTCATAAGTGCCGTCAAAACTGCCCGGAAGTAGACCAAAAAGCACTTCATGATTTTCAGACAAAATTACTTGATTGGTAACAATATTCCAATCCCACAAGCCCATTTGAGAAGCATCTAGGGCTAGCTTCAGCCGTTCTTCATTCTCCCTAAGAACTACTTCTACTTGCTGTCGCTCCACAATTTCTTGTTGGAGTTGTTGTAAAATTACTGCCACATTTATCGGTAGATTCAAAACTATCGATGTATCCTTCTCAATCTGCCACTCGACAACTTGAATATGGGAATCTTCTACTTCTAATGGCAGCTTTCTCTTTAGTTCTCTTAATTGCTCCTCAAGTGCTGCTTGCCTTTGTTGATAATATATTTCTGATTGCTCTAACTCTGCTACACGCTGCCGCAGAACTGTTAAATCATCAGTAATTTGAAAGTTAATTTTATCAACATTTGGCATTTTTTACACCGATTATACTTAATAGCATCACCTTGAAGAGTAGGCATACCCTAGTCTAATAATTATGTATTTTTTAGCTCAAGAACGCAATCCATCAAAAGGCACATAAATTCAAAATTCAAAATATTACCACAGCAATTATTCTAGCTATTAACTATATACTTTCTTCTGCAAACGTAGCTTAGGTATTTCAGCCAAAAGACATATAACAATCCCAAATGACTTGTGAAAATGCGCGATGTCCAGATCCCCGACTTCTTTGAGAAGTCGGGGATCTAATTTTTCACGAATGATTTCGGATTGCTATATATAAGTTCCATTGAAGAAGAATTCAGAAGTCAGAATTCTATTGTCAAAAACTTTTAAAACATCCTCTAAGTAGCTAAAGAAAGTTTATCGCTTCAATCGCATGAAAGCCGCGCCAATTAATAATCCCACAACCTGCCCTAAAAAAACAACACCCGATTGATTTACGCCGACAGGAGGAATATTTAAACTACCTATACCATAAAATAATTGTTGCACAAACCACCAAAATATATAGAAAAATGCTGGCAGTTCGATGGGGATATACAAGATTATTAGTGGCAAAACTGTGTCAATCCTAGCTTTAGGAAACTTCATCACGTATGCTCCTAAAATAGCTGCGATCGCACCATTTGCCCCAATCAACGGTACTGTCAAATTCGGTTCAGCTAGTATTTGCAATACCCCTATCATCACACCAGCTGCCAGATAGAATCCCAGATAGCGTCTATGTCCCAGAATATTCTCGACAGTCTTGCCAAAAACCCACAAAAATAGTAGATTTCCCAATATTTGGCTAAAACTGCCGTGCAAAAACATTCCAAAAAGTAGTGAAAATACTCGCCAAATTACAATTATCCAAGCAGCAGAGTTCAAAAAGAGAGCATTTGTAACTGCTCCAGTAATCTGAGCAGGAATCACACCCCAACTACTGATAAAATAACCTAATTGACCACTAAATTCTAGTTTAAGTTCCCATAAAAATACAGCCAGGTTAATGCCAATCAACCAGTAATTAATAATCGGCTTATTTCGACAACGAATATTATCACTAATAGGAATCATATAGATTTGTCATTGGGCATGGGGCATTGGGCATGGGGCATGGGACGATAATCAATAGTTTTTCTTCCTATTCTTCTCTTCTTCCTCATCTTCTTCATCTCCCCACTCCTTAACCTGTGGCAAGATTGAAATCAGATCGCATCGCACTTAAGTAGGCAAACGAGATGCTGGGAAACACACTTGTAGGAAGATACCAAATTATTAGGAACTTGGGAGGTGGGGGTTTTGGTGAAACTTTTGTGGCTTGTGATACCCAATTACCTGGTTCACCTCCATGTGTCGTAAAAAAACTCAAACCCCAGGCAAGCGATCCAGTAACTTTGGAGACAGCTAGGCGTTTATTTGATACGGAAGCACAAGTTCTGTATAAATTAGGAACTCACGATCGCATCCCCCAACTTTTAGCTTATTTTGAGGAGAATGCCGAATTCTATCTTGTACAAGAATTGATCGAAGGCGATGACCTGAGTCAAGAAATAACACCAGGCAAAACCTTAAGTCAAGAGCAAGTAATTTCACTTTTAGAAGAACTTTTGGCAATCTTAGAATTTGTCCATCAACAGAATGTAATTCACCGTGATGTCAACCCCCGAAATATTCTCAGACGCCAACCAGATGGCAAATTGATTTTAATTGATTTTGGTGCAGTTAAACAAATTGCGACTCAAGTGATTACTCCTCAAGGTCAAACACAGGCTACAGTTGCTATAGGTACGCCTGGATATATTCCTGGAGAACAAGCTCATGGTACGCCAAAATTAAGCAGTGATATTTATGCTGTGGGAATAATTGCTATTCAAGCTCTCACAGGATTATCACCAGAGGAAATAGTAAAAGATGCTGAGACTAATGAAATTATCTGGCATAATCAAGCCACGGTAACGCCAGAATTTGCTCAACTCTTAGATAAAATGGTCTGCTACGACTTTCGGCAACGCTATCCTTCGGCAACGATGGCGTTAAAAGCGCTGAAAGAGTTAACGCAACCACCCGCACCGACAATAGCTTTAAATCCTATTTCTCCACCAAAAAATATAAACAAACCTCAACCAAAAAAAGGCATTCTGGGTAAAGTTTTACTAGCGATATTTTTCATTGGTGTTAGTGGAATAGCATCAATATTGATTTGGAATCACATTAATTCAAATAATGCCATAGAATTATCTAAACAAGGAAATACCCTTTTTGATTTGCAACGCTATCAAGACGCGCTAGCAGTATACGAAAAAGCTGTTAATATTCGACCAAATCATGCTCAAGCCTGGAATGGTCAAGGCAAAACGCTGTATAAATTAAAAAAATACAAAGAAGCATTAGCGGCGTATGATAGAGCAATTCAAATTCGGCCAGATTATTTTGAAGCTTGGAGCGGACGGGGTTTTGTGTTGGGAAGTTTACAGCGATATCAAGAAGCGATCGCCTCTTTTGACAAAGCTTTACAATTAAATAATGACAACTCAGAAATCTGGAATGCTAAGGGTGAAGCTTTCAGTAATTTAAAACAATATGACCAAGCGATTCAATCTTATGAAAAGGCGATTGAACTCAAACCAGACAATTATCAAGCTTGGTACAAAAAAGGATTAGCGCTACAGAATTCTAAGCGATATGAAGAAGCGATCGCAGCATATCAAAAAGTCGTTGAATTAAAACCAGACTACGAAGAAGCCTGGTATAACCGGGGAAATTCACTAGTCAATTTGCGACGCTATCAAGATGCATTTACTGCTTATGATAAAGCAGTGCAATACAAGGCAAATTATTATCAATCTTGGTTGTCGAGAGGTAATGTCCTGCTGAATTTACAACGTTATCCAGAAGCAATCGAATCTTTTAATCAAGTAATTAAATACAGCCCCAGAAACTATCAAGCATGGTATAACTTGGGTTGGTCGCTGCATCAAAACCAACGCTATGAAGAAGCAATAAAATCTTATAATAAAGCAGCAACAATTAAGCAAAATGACTATCAAGTTTGGTATAATATAGGGAATTCACAATACATTTTGCAGAAATACGAAGATGCGATCGCGTCTTATAATAAGGCAGTTCGTTATAAACCAGACCATTCCGAAAGCTGGTATAGCAGAGGCAATGCCCTATTAAATTTGAAGCGGTATCGAGATGCGATCGCTTCTTACGATCAAGCAATAAAATACAAGTCTAATTACCAACAAGCAATAGATGGTCGCAACCAAGCCCAAATTCAACTGCAAGGTGAAAAACCACAGCCGATAATTGTGCCAATTATCCCCGCTCCTAATCCTACAAATTCACCGCAGACAACACCCTAGTAGCGCAAGGGGTAATTCGTAATTCGTAATTCGTAATGACGTCAGGGATGGCTTATTTATGCCGTGCGTTACTAGTATTCTGCTGCTGGGGTTTTACGCTCGATTATAAAAACATCCCAAATTTTCTTGTGGGATGGGTGTCCCCACCACTGGTGTCAACTTAACGCGAAACCGCACGTCCGCCAGGGATTGTAAATCTTAAGTTGACACCAGTGGTGTCTCCACCCGTCCCAATACGGTTAGGTTAAGGCGGAAAGGTGAATTCAAACCTTTTCCCTTTACCCAATACGCTTGGGTTAAGGGCTAATAGTACAAAATTGTGGGTTTTAGAGACGCGATAAATCGCCGTCTCTACAAGTGTTTTGGTCTTCCCCGCTAACTGAAAAGTATTGTCTTAACTCCCCCTCTTCTCTTGCCGTTCTTTGAGTTTCAGCATGATTTCTGCGTGCATCTCGCGGGTAATTGGGTAAAAATACGTTAAAATCAAGCCAAAAATCAAACAAACTGTAGGTATAGGCCCAACAGCGATGCGAATAGCAAACAGTGCCGATTCTGGTTGGATAGGTAGTGGACTTCCGGCTACAGATTCTTTGAAACCCGATACTTGCAAAGCATTTCCTACCAAAAACAGCCCGAAAGCTAAACCGAACTTTTGTAGCAAAACCATGAAGCCATAAAAAATACCTTCTCTACGTTGTCCAGTTTGGAGTTCATCTAGTTCAATTACATCTGGAATCATCGACCAAGGAATTAGATAAGCTGTGGATACACCAACACCCGCCATGACAGCCATCACATACATCAAAACTATTTGACCAGGCTGTAAGAAAAATAGTCCGGCGGCTGCTATTATCCATAAACTCATTCCTAGAAAATAAACAATTTTTTTGCCAACTTTTTTACTCAACGCACCCCAGACAAATAGCATCAGCAGGGCGGTTCCTTGGACTGCAATCAGGACTGTGGGTACATCTGATTCTTTAAGACCCATACAATTGACTACAAAATAGGGAATAATGCTGGCTGTAATCTGCACACCTAGCCAAGAACAAAGATATATACCAATAACAAATAAAAAAGGTCGGTTGCTAAAGACAATTTTTAGCTGTTCAAAGAAGGGGAGAGATGCGGGTTCCTCGACTTGGATGCGTTTGGCCTCAAAAGCCAAGATGCGATCGCGGACTCCAAAAACGCACCAATATAAGCCTAAAATCGAAATTACCGTACAAACTGCTGCTAAAACAAGATATTGTTGTTGGCGATCGCTAATTTGAGAAAAAACAATTTGCGTTAAAATCAACGACAGAATACTGCCGCCAATAGAAAATGTAAAGCGATAGCTATTAAGACTGGTGCGTTCGTCATAATCTTGAGTTAGTTCTGGAGTCATCGCCGTATAAGGCAAATTCACAACCGTGTAAAATACCTGAGATATCACTCCAATCACGACGTAATACCAGAACAGCGGCCAAAGATTATCACTCTGATTTGCACTAAATTGCGGTACAATCCACTGCAAGAAAAAGAAAATTCCAAAGGGGATTGCTCCATAAAACATCCAAGGAAGACGACGACCCCAACGACGAGATTTAGTTTTATCAGTCAGGAACCCGACAAGCGGATCATTTATGCCATCCCAGATTTTGCCAATCATCAAAATACTGCCAGCTAAACCCGCAGGTATACCAGCGACATTTGTGAAGAAAACCAGCAGAAAAAAGACGGAGATATTGGCAGTAATTGCCGGCCCTAAATCTCCCGCACCGTAAGCTAGCTTTGTTTTTATGTCGAGTTTTTCACTCTTAGGATCTCGTTGGGCATCGCCAGCAGCAGAATCGTTCATAATAACTTGCGCTCATACTAAAATAAAAAGTTTGTAATTGCCTTCAATACTAGCTATCTACCACTCCCGTTAGACTTATGCCAGACCTTTATGTTTCTTGGCCAGATTATCACCAAAAAATTGAACAACTGGCTATTCAGATTTATCAATCCAGTTGGGAATTCAACCAGATTATCTGTCTTGCCAGAGGAGGACTACGAGTTGGAGATATTCTTTCCCGTATATATGAGCAACCACTGGCAATTTTAGCAACCTCATCTTACAGTGGCCCCGGCAAGCAAGAAAGAAGTAATTTAATTTTCTCCCGCCACTTGACAATGACTGCCGAAAAATTAGGTTCGCGCATTCTCCTAGTGGATGACTTAGTAGATTCTGGGATAACACTGCAACAGACTATACCTTGGCTCAAGGAAAATATTGATTTCCCCATTGAGGAAATTCGCACCGCCGTTCTTTGGTATAAAGCTTGTTCAGTTATAGCACCCGATTATTATGTTGATTATTTAGCTGAAAACCCCTGGATTCACCAACCCTTTGAACACTACGAGCAGATGAACATCGCAGAACTTGCGGGTAAGGTCAATCAACCGTGTTGATAAATATATACACAAAGTGAATTTCACAGCCACTCATGCTCGACCAGATTTCTTAAATATACAATTTTTGTAAAGTATTGGTCACTTTTTAGATTTTAGCGATCGCTCGTCAAATCGTTGAAAACCGACCGGACTTTACGCGAAACTAGAGATGGTGGCAAAAAAAGTAAAATCACTCTCGGATAATTAAAAATGAAATCAGCACACGAACGCGAACAATTAATTAAAGATATCAACGTACTACTAAACCAAGCTTATGACAGTACTTTAGATGAGATTTACGCATTACTTCAAAAAATCGAAGATGAAGAGGAAGAGGAAGATTTAAAAGCCTATGAGCTTGCAAAAAAATCTGCTGATATTGATGGCTCAGTGTCATGGGAGGAAGCTAAAAAAGAACTAAAACAAGAAATAAAAAAGGAAGTTGCGTGAGTTATAAAGTTGAAATCTTAAAGGGAGCATTAAAACAACTTAAAAATTTATCGCCAGAACTTCAAAAACGCATACAAGTTCAAATTGATGATTTAGCCATAGAACCCCGTCCAAACGGGGTAAAAAAGCTAAAAGGTAAAGAAAATGCCTATAGGATTAGACTAGGTGATTATCGACTTATATACGATATTTTCGATGATATTCTAGTGGTGAATGTTGTAGAAGTTGGACATCGTAGCAAGGTTTATAACGATAAAAGTTAGGACTAATTAATTCTTGATAATTTTAGGTACTTTTAGTGCTTGTTTGTCAATTATTTATGCTTACTAAGGAAGAAGCAAAACTCTTTTATCGTGGTAATATGAAAAAATTAAATGATTTGTTTTCATTATTGGCGGCAAAAATATCAATGTGGAACCTAACAATTTAACTCTCCAAACTTAGGACTCCACCACCCTTTTAACGTATTGAAATAAGCCACATCTTTATGTTTGGTATCCTTACGGGATTGTGGGTCAGAACATCGCAACATTTTCTTATTCTGCCCCTCTTTGATATAACTGTACTCCTCTAGAGCTTTCTTACATACCGGGCAGGGATATTCAGTAATCTTAACGGGAGGCTTTTGTTGATTCTCAGCTTGGACTGTTTTAGTTTGTGGTGGCTGCCAAGTTTTGTTAAAGTCGCTCCAAAATAGCACAACATTTTCACAGCCTTTTGTGCATTTGAGGAAATATTTCTTTTTAACTTTAGTACTCGGAATTTTGGTGAGAAAATTTTTGCATTCAGGACATCGCGTCTTGGAAGTTTCATATTTGCGCTCAGTTATCACATTAACTTTACCTGTCGGAGAACTCGCAACTACAGTTTTAGCTTTGGTGAGTGCTGGGACAAAGTAATTCTGATTCCAACTAGTTAAATAATGCTGCCAAGAATTTTTTCCTTCGGAAATGGCATCAAGAGCATCTTCCATTTTCGCTGTGAATTCCGCCTCTAGTAAATCAGGCAGTGCTTTGAGCAAAAACGCATCAACTTCTAACCCTAATGCTGTCGGTTGCAGATGGTCTTTTTTCAATTCGACATAATTGCGTTTTTTTAAGGTAGCAACAGTAGGAGCATAAGTACTTGGGCGACCAATTCCTTTACGTTCCATCAATTGCACTAATTTTGGTTCACTATAACGAGGTGGTGGCTGCGTCTGTTTCTGCTCATGTCCAGCATTGTCCAGTTTCAATGCTTGTCCCTGTTGTAATGAAGGTAAAATACTATCCTTGCTGAGATTATTCCAGTAGCGGGCATAACCATAAAATTCAATTACTTGTCCTCTGGCTGACCACAGTAGGGAACCAGACTGAGTAATCACCAAAGTTTTACGCAATTGAGCAGCCCGACACTGAGAAGCAATTGACCGTTTCCAGATCATCACATACAAATTAAACTCATCATCAGGAAGTTCTAAACGCAACTGAACTGAGGGACGAAACACATCTGTTGGACGAATCGCTTCATGTGCTTCTTGAGCCGATTTGCTACTGCGATGCTTGGCGACTTGCTGCGGTACATTCTGCGGATCATTTTGCTCTAACCATTTACGGGCGCTGGCACAAAATTCTGGACTCAGCATTACTGAGTCTGTTCGCATATATGTTATCAGCCCAGCTTCATAGAGCTTTTGGGCTACAACCATAGTTTTGTCGGGAGCAAACCTCAACTTTGAACCGGCTGCTTGCTGAAGGCTGGAGGTTGTAAATGGTGGCGGTGGCTGGCGGTTAGCGATTTTTCCTTCAAAATGAATCACCTGATGAGGATGCCGCTGTGCTTCTTCAACTAAACGTGTAGCCTCTGCTTCGGAAAGAACACGTTTAGACTCCGGTGTTTCTGGACTATTACCCACTTTCGCGTCATCATGAGTTTCATTTTCTTGGTCTGCCGCATCTTTTGCAGAATCCACCGCCCCTTTGTAAAAAGCCCGAAATCCTTCCGCATAATCTACCCAAACACTCCAGTAATCTTGGGGAACAAACGCCAGAATTTCGTTTTCTCGCTGACAAATTAGGTGCAACGTGGCGCTTTGGACTCTGCCAACACTCTTAGCGCCGTTATTCAATGCCCAAACTAAAGGGCTACCCTTGTAACCCACCAGCTTATCTAGACAATCTCGACACAGCCCAGCACCGATTAAGTTTTGGTCTAGCTTTCTGGGATTAGCGATCGCACTCTGTACCGCTGATGCTGTAATCTCAGTATAAATTACTCGTTTCGGTTCCCTTAAACCCAGCGTTTCTTTCAGGTGCCAAGCGATCGTTTCGCCTTCCCGGTCTGGGTCTGTTGCTAAGACAACCTCATCAACCTGCCTCACCGCAGACTTGAGCTTCTGGATTGTTTCTTTCGCTCGTTGGTCACGCGGAACGTAATTGCATCGGACATTACTGCCATCCATGACGAAGCCCAAGGAATCGTCCCCTTCATTGCTGAGTTCTCGGATGTGACCACAACTGGCGAGAACTTTCCAATCCGAACCCAGAATTTGACTGAGTTTTTTGACTTTTCCTGGAGATTCCACCACAAGCAGGCGTTTGATCATAGCAACTGCGTTCTAGATTTTGAGCAATAAACTGGCGATCGCAATGAGCGATGGCTGCGCTAACGCCAAGGGCGATCGCCTATCTTCGTCATCTGGATTTTTTAGAATACTGTACCAAAAAGCTTTGAAAATTGCTGAACTCTGAAGTAATTTTCTTGTACTTAAACCTTTGCTTTACTTCTAAGTGTGTAGCGTCAGCTTTTGCAACAAAACCGCTATCGTCCGGTGCAGGCGTTTATTATGCTGCATACCTTAATAACAGTACATCTGTACAGGGTAAAAACAATCTTATAGTTTAGCATCTTCAACCAATTATTGCTACTCTTAAAGCAGTAAATTACTATTTATTCACAATTTTTTGTCTGAAGCTTAAACTTCATCCTATGCTTATTGAATTTAGTGTCGGTAACTACAGATCGTTTAAAGAGCAAGTCACCTTTAGTATGGTGGCAGCAAACCTTGTCGCAAAAGACAAAAAGCTCGACGAAAAAAACGTTTTTGAAATAGATGATGATTTAAAAGTACTTAAAAGCGCCGCAATATACGGTGCAAATGCTAGTGGTAAAAGTAATTTGGCTACAGCTTTAGGTTTCATGAGATGGTTTATGATTAATTCTTCTAAAGAGACTCAAAGCACGGAAAAAATAGGTGTTGAGCAGTTTAAACTCAGCACTGAAACCGAAGAAAAGCCATCTTTTTTTGAAATCGTATTTTTAATAAATGGCAAAAGATATAGATATGGTTTTGAGGCAACTATTGAAAAAGTTATCTCGGAATGGTTATTTTTTGTTCCTAAATTAAAAGAAACTAAACTTTTTGAGCGGAAACTGAATAAGATTAGTGTTTCTAAAAGACTTAAAGCTGATGGTATTCAACAGAAAACAAGACATAATGCCCTCTTCTTATCTGTATCTGCTCAATTTAATGTCGAAATTGCAGAAATCATATTGGATTGGCTGACAAATAGAGTCAAAATTGCCTCTGGTTTAGATGATAGTGGCTATCAAAGATACACAGTTAGTTGTTTAACGAATAATAAAAATAAGGATGAAATTTTTCAATTGCTCAAAAAATTAGATTTGGGATTTTCCGATGTCAAGGTAAAGGAAAGTGAAATAACTGCTGATTTGTGGCCTAAAGAATTCCCCGATGAAATAAAGAATTACATTATAAAAAATGGGATGGCAAAAGTAACATCAGTTCAAACTACGCACCAAAAATTTGATGGGGAAGGAAATCCTGTATCTACAGAGATATTTGATTTAAACAATCAAGAATCTGAAGGAACTCAAAAAGTATTTGCTTTGGCAGGGCCTCTTGTTGATACACTGAAAAACGGTAAAGTCCTAATTATTGATGAATTCGATGCTAGAATTCATCCTTTAATCAGCCGTGCAATTGTGGAATTATTTAATTCCAATGAAACGAATCCAAATAATGCTCAGTTAATATTCATGACCCACGATACAAATTTGCTTAACAATAAACTTTTTCGTAGAGATCAGATTTGGTTTACTGAAAAGAATAGATATGGTGCAACAGATTTATACTCTTTAGCAGAATACAAGATACCTGACGATGCCTCATTTGAGAGTGATTATATTCAAGGTAGATATGGCGCAATTCCATATATTGGGAATTTGAATCATCTAATCGACTCTCATGGCTAAAACAAAAGCAAACTCTCGTGGATATTCACCAAGAAAAGTTAATACTAGGGATGTCAAGCAGAGATTCTTAATTGTATGTGAAGGAGCGAAAACTGAACCTAACTACTTTAGAAGTTTTCGTGTTCCTAAGAATGTTGTCGAAATAGACGTGCAGGGTTTAGGAGAAAATCCCAGCAAATTAGTTCAAAGTGCCAAGGAACTTAATAAGCAAGAAGGCTACGATCAAGTTTGGTGTGTATTTGATCGTGATTCTTGGACTACAGAAGATTTTAATAACGCTATTAAAAATGCTGAAAATCTTCTTAAACGATATAATCCTCACATTCCAGCCAAAGACAATCCATCAACAACGGTGCATTTATTAGTGCAGGAACTCAACAAGTTTATTCTGTAAAGAAACTTTGAGTTGCTAGACAACTAAAAACCCAGCTTCTCTATGAAAACCGGGTTTTTAAGTAATTGTTAACTTATTTCTGGGCAGTACAACAGGGCAATAAAGGCTTATTTACAACTTCTTTTATGTCTACTGAATTCAAAAACTCTTCCCAATATTTTTGAACTTCGGGATCGTTAGGACGCTGGCGGCGTAAATTAGCTAAAGTTCTCAGAGAATCTTCCCAAAATCCAGCTGTGGCAAATAAAACTGCACGATCCAAGTCTGTGTTTGGTTGGTTTAACTGAAGAGATAGGTTTTCATCTTGCGATCGCACAATTGTACCTTCTACATACGAGTCTTTATCGCGGTTATTAGGATCACAAATCATCGAAAAAGTCCAATTATACTCTTTACCGATTTGTAGAGATGGCTGATCAATAGGTAAATTTACACTCACAATACCATTCTGCCCAACAGGTTTGAAAGTTCCCTTATACAATGGGTCAATGCTATCATCATCCCGCAAAACAAATTCTAGTGCTTCTACTGTTATTGAGGTTTGAGGAATGTAAAAAAAGAATGTGGGACGCTCTGCTGTGGTTCGTTGAGCTTCCTTATCTGTTGGTGTCAGGGGAATAATATATTGTCCAATTGGAAAACAATTTCCCCGTGTTCCAGCCGACCTTACCCTACCAGGTCTACCTGGAACAAAAGCGATCCGATTTCTACCGCGTTGAATATAACCTGTAACATTTCTAATTGCAGAAGTAGCATATCTATCTCCAGGACGTAGCCGCTCTGCTTGCTGAAAATTCAATAAAGCTTTTCTATAGTTTCTCCGTTTGGTTTCATTATAACCAAGTTGCATATATTGGGTGTAAGCAGATTTGGCTTGTGCCAGTTGGTAAGCTGACTCTGTTGCCAAAACCTGAGTAGTGCTTACAGACTCGAAGGGGAGAAATGCTAAAGCAGCAAGCAGATAGCTTGCCCAAAATCTATATTTCATGATATTTATGTCCACTTGTAGTACATTGCTTGGGTATATATAATACAATAGCTCAAGCTTTGCAGTGGCAAGACTTTGTATGTGCTACTTTGTGGGAAGGCTGAGGAAGTCTTCTGATTTTTTCCAACAAAATTCCCGACTTCTTAAAAAAGTCGGGAATGTGAGCCTTTAGATTTTCACTAGTCTAAAGTTGATTAATGAGGTACAGCCAATTGTTCATCGGCTACCTGAGCATTATCAGCAACAATTGTGCGGAATAAATCGCCTTCAATTGTCTCTTGTTCTACTAGCAAATCTACTAAACGTTCCAAAACTACACGGTTTTCTTCCAAAAGTTCTTTGGACTTGATGTAGGAATTGTTAACAATTTCGCGCACCTGAGAATCAATTTTGGCGGCAATTTCCTCAGAATAGTCTGATTTATTCATCCAGTCGCGTCCTAAAAATACCTCTCCTCCACTCTGATTTTCTAAGGACAATGGGCCTAATTCTGACATCCCGAAGCGTGTCACCATCTGCCGCGCCATCCCTGTCACATGTTGCAAGTCATTGCTTGCACCTGTGGTCACTTCTGGCTTACCAAAAACGATTTCCTCGGCGGCGCGACCACCCAAAGTAGCAGTAATCCTAGCTTTGAGTTGGGAACGGGAAATTAACCCCTGTTCTTCGTTGGGAGTAAACCAAGTTAATCCCAGTGCTTGTCCCCGTGGAATTAATGTAACTTTCTGCACAGGGTCATGGTCTTTGAGCAATGTACCCACTAAAGCGTGTCCAACTTCATGATAGGCAATCAAACGCTTGCTCTTGCTGTCTACCAAGGCAGTACCTTCCATACCTGCAACAACTCGGTCTACAGCCGCATCAATTTCTAAAATGGTGACAGCTTCTTTGCGTCTCCTCGCAGTGAGAATGGCAGCTTCGTTGAGTAAGTTAGCTAAGTCTGCGCCAGTAAAACCAGGTGTGCGACGAGCGATCGCTTCTAATGATACGCTAGGATCAATTTTCTTATTCCGAGCGTGGACTTTCAAAATTTCCAATCGCCCTTTGAGATCCGGTGCATCCACCATCACTTGTCTGTCAAAGCGTCCCGGTCTGAGTAACGCTGTATCTAAAACATCTGGGCGGTTAGTGGCAGCAATAATAATGATGCCTGTATTACCTTCAAAACCATCCATTTCAGTGAGCAGTTGATTGAGGGTTTGTTCGCGCTCATCGTTCCCGCCACCGATACCAGTCCCCCGTTGTCTACCTACTGCGTCAATTTCATCAATAAATATTAGGCAAGGAGCATTCTCTTTAGCTTTTTTGAAGAGGTCGCGCACGCGAGATGCACCCACACCAACGAACATTTCCACGAATTCTGAACCGGAAATACTGAAGAATGGTACAGCTGCTTCACCTGCGATCGCTTTTGCTAGTAAAGTTTTACCAGTACCCGGAGGGCCAATTAACAGCACTCCTTTGGGAATACGTGCGCCTACAGCAGTAAATCTTTCCGGCTGTTTTAAGAAAGTAACAACTTCTTCGAGGTCTTCTTTAGCTTCTTCAACCCCAGCGACATCTTCAAATTTAACTCCAGTTTTTGCCTCCATTTGGAAGCGAGCTTTGGATTTGCCGAAATTCATCGCTTGGCTAGAAGCATTGGTAGAGCGCCGGAGGAACAACAGCATTAAAGCCACCAGTGGCAAAATCCACATCAAATTAATTAACAGCCCAACAGCAGCTCGACTATTAGCAGAGGAAACTTCACCAAAATCAACATTCCTCTCTTTAAGAATGTTAATTAACTCTGCATTTTGCGCCAAAAGTCTCACCTGTTGCGGTGGTGTATTCTCCTTTTGCCCCTTGAGATAAACTTTTGCTAGCTGTTCAGCTTCGTCAAGCTCTACTCTTTCAACTTCTCCCGCCTTCACTTTCTTGATCAACTGGCCATAATTTAGAGGGGTGCTCTCTGCTTTTTGTGCCATGACAGGAGTACTACCGAAAATTACTGGCAACATAATTAAACTAGCTGCGATGCCTACAGCGGGTTTTGCCAACGCACTAACCCAAGCAACGCGCTTTGACGACTGACTTTTTATCAATGCTTTTTTTCCCAAATTTGTCATAATAGTTACCCTTTGTCTGCTGGCACAAGTTTGAGCGCTGGTTTATGCCTATTCTTCTATTAAAAATTGTAATAACTGGAAATTACACTTTTCTTATCTAGTCTAACTTCCACACAAAATCATTCCCAAGTTTCTTCAGGCTATTCCTTCCTCCATCCACAGCTACGGTGTACACAC
>NZ_JAWJTF010000421.1:0-1302 GCF_048836525.1 Nostoc sp. CALU 546 | reverse complement strand
AGTTGCCCAAGCATGAACAGGTGGATTCACATCACCAAAAGCCCATTCATAAGCAGGAATTTGTCCATTAGGATGCATATACCATTCGCGTGTTAAAACATCCAACTGATACTTAGCAAAATCGGGGTCAATCATTGCCAAAGGAATAGTATGAAATGCCAAATCCCAAGCTGCAAACCAAGGATATTCCCACTTGTCTGGCATAGAAAGAATATCTTTATTATAGAGATGAAACCATTCCCGATTTCTCCCTTGTTGGCGTTCTGGTGGTGGCGCTGGTGTATTGCGATCGCCTTTTAACCAATCCTCTATGACATAGTGATAATATTGTTTACTCCACAGCATTCCAGCCAATGCTTGTCGCTGCACATTTCGCATATCTTCACTGAGTGGAAATGGCGTAACGCGCTGATAAAATTTATCTGCTTCTTGTTGTCGTCCCCAAAAGATTGTATCAAATTCTTTGCCAAATGGCTCAACTAAATTAGGTATATCACTCAATCGCAATTGAACGATTTTTGTTTCACCTACACCAACTGTTAATAAATAATCAGTAGATGCCTTCGTACCAACTTTATTTGGATTTACTGCCTCTTTTTTACCATGAACGATGTAGTCATTAATGCTATCTTTCACATAGGCAGATGAATTAGAATAGCCAAATAATCGTTGATAATTTGTTTCATTTTCTGTAAATAAAATTTCGTTTGCTTCCTGACAATACAGCCATCTTTTACCTAAAGTTGGATGAAATGCCTCAACCAAATTAAAGCCATTCCCAGATTCAACTTCTTTTAAAGTAGGTTTGTTGGTATCGTCATTCCAACACCAAGTATTACGAAACCAGAGAGTAGGTAACAGGTGTAGTGTTTTTGCTTCTGGCCCCTGGTTGATTACTTTTATTTGGATGAGAATATCTTCAGCAGAATTTTTGGCATATTCGATAAATACATCAAAGTAACGATTTTCATCAAAAATACCTGTATCTAGTAATTCAAATTCTGGCTCATGACGATTTCTGCGTTGATTTTCTGCAACTAATTGGGAGTAGGGAAAGGCTTTATGGGGATATTTGTAAAGCGCTTTCATGTAAGAATGGGTAGGAGTATTGTCTAGATAAAAGTAATATTCTTTAACATCTTCCCCATGATTTCCTTCGCTACCAGTTAGACCAAAAATTCTTTCTTTGAGAATAGCATCTTCGCCATTCCAAAGTGCGATCGCAAAACAAAGTCGTTGATGATTATCAGAAATGCCAGCAATCCCATCTTCACCCCAACGAAAGGCGCGAGAACGAGCTTG
>NZ_JAWJTF010000057.1:0-60735 GCF_048836525.1 Nostoc sp. CALU 546 | reverse complement strand
TGTACGTGAGGCTGTTTTGGCGTTGCATAGTGGTTGGATATTCGGATAATTCTTGCCATTGGTGTCAACTTAACGCGAAACCGCACGTCCGCCAGGGATTGTAAATCCCTGGCGGGTGAACAACACCCAATCAGTACGCTATTTTTGGCTTAAGTTGACACCAGTGGCTTTTCGGCCCACCCCACAAGAATCATCCCTTGATTGAGCAACGCCGCTTTTTTTAAGTATTAATTGCACCCCTAACCAAAATCACTGTACTTTCTACACCAGAGGCGATCGCTTCGGGAATATTACCTTGAATCGCCTGCTGCAACAATCCCTCGCGCGAAGCTCCCAAAACTACAACATCATAACCTTCGGTTTTCACTAGGTTAATTACACCTTCCGCAACGGAATCAGCTTGGACTGGGAGCGCAACTACAGTACTGGACAATTTTCGCCGCCGCATCAAATGGCGGATGGCTTGTTCTAAAACTGACATATCTGGCTTGAGTTCCGATGGCTTAAACACCTGTGTCAGGCGAATTTGCGGATCATTTCCCAATGTAATTAAAGCCGGTAACAATTTAATCGCCAGAGGGGAGTTGGGGCCACCAGCCATTGGTACTAGCCAGCGGTTGAAGGAGTTGGGGATTGGGGATTGGGGATTGGGGACTGGGAATGGGGAATGGGGAATGGGTAATGGGTATTGGGGAGTTTTGCCTAATTTTACTAAGACTACTTCGCATTTGGCTTGGCGAATTACGGTGTCTACAACGGTGCCAAAAATCCGACCTGGGGTAGATGTGTTACCTTTCCATCCCATTAAAATTAGGTCGATGTGTTGTTCATTAATTGTCTCCAAAATTGCCTGCGCTACATCGTGGGTAACTCGAATCTGCGTGTGTAGGGGAATTTTCCATTTTTTTGCTAAGACTTCCGCCTGTCGTAGCAAGCGGCGACTTTTTGCCGTTCTTACCTGTGTTTCCGATGGGGAACTGTGGCGGGGTATCAGCATCACTTGCACGCAATCTATTTCATAATGGCGATCGCGGGCAATAGCTGCTGCCATTTGTAATAAAATACCCGCTGTTTCTGGATTAGCTACGGGCACTAATAATCTACCTCTGCCGATGCTGGGCGATCGCGTTTGGTAAACTATGTATGAAGGTTCTGGTCGCAATCCAGGAGTCCTGTTGTCACAATTGAGATGATCTGCTTCTGCCCGAATAATATCTGCACGGGTAATAATCCCAATCAGTTTTCGTCCATCCACCACTGGTAAGCGACTGATTTGATAGCGATCGAGTAAATACAGCACATTGCCCAAGGTGTGAATTGGTGTTACTGTCACTGGGACAGATGTCATAATTTCTTTTAAAAAAACATCGGCTAGATTGCGATCGCGAAGTGTATGATTTGTACTCTCGCGTGTTTTCAGCAAATCTGATTGCGTCACAATCCCCACTAACTTGCTATCTTCTACCACGGGAAAACCGCGATGATGGGAACGGGCAAAAGCTTGCATAGCATCTTCCAAACTCATCTCTGCATCTAGAGTTTCCACCCGTTCTTGCATCACATCTTTTGCGGTTAACTTGGTTAATGCTCCCTCCATCGGAACTTCTTTAGTCAGAGTAATGCCCTTTAACTCCAAAAGTTTCTCATAAAGCGAACCAGGCACAACCTTATCCGCAACCAAATAAGCTGCTACAGAAACAATCATCAAAGGTAACACCAGATTGAAATCTGTAGTCATTTCAAACACAATCACAATTGCTGTGATTGGAACCTTGGAAACGGCACTAAAAAATCCACCCATACCCGCTAAGGCGTAAGTAGTAGGAGAACCAGATCCAGTAACATATAACTCAAATACACCGATAATATGTCCCAAACAAGAACCCAAAATCAGACTGGGAGCGAATAATCCCCCCGGTGCGCCTGAACCAAATGCTATCAGTGTGAGGATGAACTGGGCAGCAAAAGCGATCGCTGCTACGCTAGGATGTGCCCCTCCAGTAATTAAAGACTCTCGTAATCCGGTATTATCACGGAATGACGCCGGGAGTATGGCCACAATAATACCAGAGATAAATCCAGCTAAAGCCACCCGCAGCGGTAAGCTGATATGTAATCTTCTATAAAATTTAATACTAAATATTAAGCCGCGATTAAACAATGCACCAAACAACCCTGCCAAAATACCCAATAGCACAAAAAAGGGAATTTCGGGTATAGAAAATTGGCTGGAAGATTGCGTCAATTGCAGGTTAAGGTCAAGAGAGCCACCACCTAAAAGTCGGGATATTACCCCACCAATAAAGGATGCGATAATGGCAGTTCCCAGAGTCAGCCCTGATAAATCCTGGAGTAACTCTTCAACGATAAATAATACACCTGCGATCGGGGCATTGAAAGCAGCCGCCAAACCAGCACCCGCACCTGCTGCAATCATTTGCCGCCGATGATCTGGGGAAGTGGGAACCCAACGACTCATCCCTGCTGCTAAACTAGCCCCCACTTGGACAGTGGGGCCTTGGCGTCCCAGCGTCATACCGGAACCGATGGCGATAATAGCACTGAGTAACTTTACACCTGCCACCCGCCAAGATAATGACATCGGTACATTGGCAAGAGTTGCTTTCACTTGCGGGATACCGCTACCAGCGGCTTCTGGTGCCAACCTATCCACCAACCATCCAGCCACAAACCCCAGGATCAGACCAATTGCTGGTAGTGCCAGCCATACCGGGAAAAGGTGGGTAGTATGGACTCGCCATGTCCCCAGCCATCCCGAACCCACTTTCAGGAACACCGCAGATAGGGCAGCAACCAAACCGATAATACAAGCTTCGGCGATCGCTAAACCCTTTCTAGGCTGCCACCAGGTGCGAAAGCGCTGATTCATACCAATTTTGGATTTTAGATTTTGGATTTTGGATTGCTGTTACCGGAATCTCAGAGGATGTTTTAAAAGTCATTGGAAAATGTAACTTGTTGCTACACAGCACTATCCTCAATTACGAATTACGAATTACGTTAGCGTAGCGTTAGCGACGTAGGAGCGTCATTACGAATTAATTACTTCTCCCCGTGGTGGATAGCCCTTCTACTATCAGAGACGGAGTATAACAAGAACCATTCCAATCAGCATCATTGCCCAGTGTAACCAATTGTTTGAGGGCTGTGTAGACATTACCTGCTACCATCGTATCCTTAACACGCCCAATTACCTGACCATTTTGGACGCGGTAGCCTAAATCAACATTGATTGAAAAATCTCCAGAAATACTGCCGCCACCACCCAACATTTGATCCACAATCAAGCCATCATCTAGTTGTTGAATTAATTCTGGTAGCGATGCCGAACCTGGTTGGATGAGAAAATTAAATAAACCAGGGGTGGGATAGCTGCCCAAGCCAGGGCGAAAACCATTTCCAGTGGTGTCAGTACCGAGTTGGCGTCCGGTGGTGCGATCGCCATAAAAATGCTGTAAAATCCCGTTTTGGATAAATACTAAAGATTTAGTTGGAGTGCCTTCATCATCAAAGGGGCAACTATAAGGGCCCGCTTCTGGATCTTGGTAGAGGGTAAGACTGGGTGCAACTACTTCCTTACCCAAACGTTCTGCCCAAGGGGAAGCCACTTCTAAGACTCGCTTGCCATTCAACGCTGCTTGTACAGTACCCCAAAGCATATCGGCGGCTTTAGAAGTGAATAAAATCGGGACACGGCCAGTAGGAGGTGAAACATTTTCTCTGGCCCAAATTAACCGTTGTAAAATTTGGTTAGCTAATCTCTCCGGGTGGAGTTCTCCCCGCTTAGTTTGACCATCAGAAACACTTAAAAAATCATCGCCGCGTACCCATTCTGCTGATATGTAGCAGCTGAGGGTAGTATCCGTATAGTGACAATCTAAACCTTTAGTGTTGACTAGTCTAGTGGTTTCAATATCACATTCCCAGTCACCATTGCATACAACATCGGGATAGGCATCACGGATGAGTGCGATCGCTTCCTTGCCCCAATCTACCAAAACCTCTATGGGCACACTTTCCCCTATATCTGGGTAGGAGGGCTGAGAGTTAGAGCCTAATTCTACTGTTTCTGGTTGATTGAGTTGACTGAGTGCCAGAGCTTTTTCCACCATTACTTCGGCTGTGACAGAACCGTAAGCCACCGTGAGTCCTGGTTGCCCGTTTCGCCAAAGCCTTAGTGCTGTGCCTTCCGATTGACTGGTTTCTAGCTGTTTGAGCCGGTTTGCCTCAAAAAACACTGGACGAGAAAGCGATCGCGACTGATACACCTCAGCTGCTTCTGCTCCAGATTTTATAGCTAGTTCCAGCAGCTGTTCTGCTAGTGTATCTTGTGACAAATTTTCAGAACCCATGACCCTTAGTGAATTGTGGATTTTGAACCGCATATCAACGCCCTCTCTTGAAAAGTGCGATCGTCAAAAGCCGACGATCAGACTTTCTGCTGATGAACGCAGATAACTATCCAAAAATCATCAGCGTATTTCGATAGTTACGATTTAAAACCGCAGATCAACACTGATGGACGCAGTTAATTATCCCAAATCATTGCCATGTCTCAACGGATCTGGTCATTTGTCATTTGTCATTGGGTATTAGACATGGTTATTCTCCTTGTCCCCATGCCCCATTCCCCAATCCCCACTCCCCACTCCCCACTCCCCACTTTCAAAGATTAACCTCTTGCAACAGCCAAAAACCAGCAAAAGATTCTGCTTTAGGATCAGACTGCACACCGATAAAATGCACTCCGTTAGCTTTTTGCTTGGCTTCTTCAAAACCTTTAGCTTCTGCTAAGATTTGAGGCTTCTTAATATTTGCTACAATCCAGCTTTCAGTTACACCGGTTTCTAAAAGCAATCTTGCCTCTTCGCTGGTGTCAAATCTCAAAAAAGCCAACTCCAAACCAGACATCCAGCCAGCTAAGGGCAACGCTCTCGGTGAGAAAATCAAAATACCAGGAATCCGAGCTTCTGGTGAAACTTTCGCCAACTCTAAAGGAAAAGCTTCACCAAAACCAATTTCCCACTCTGGCATCTCAGCAAAATCCGCAGCATCTAAGGTAACAAATACCCACTGCTGTCCTTCCAAAGCATCTGGTAAACGTTGCGGCAAAGGTTTTTCCAAGCGGACTGAGGGATTAGTCCCCCCTTGATACCCTGCCTCTTGAGGATACACTTCCTCCATCCGCTGTTCTAACCATTGGTTGAGAACCAAAGTACGGCGGCTAGGTTGGGCGGGAATGCTCAAGTCTTGACAGGCTTTAGTAATCATATTGTTCATTTGGCGGCGGAAAAAGCGGATTTTAATTGGTGCTTTTCCAGCTTGGTCAATAGCCTCCTGCAATGCTGTCCGCAACCAGCCCGAATTTACCTGGGTACTGGGACAATATTGAGCATAGCGAAACAAAGAATCTGGTTTTGTGTCGATATCTAAGGGGCTTTCGCAGACTAAGACTTCCCAAACTTTTTTCTGATTAGCGTCCAAAATCGGACGAGAGTAAAAATCGATTTCCCAAATACTGCCCATGTTTTGCGGTAAAAATCTGGCTGTTATGTTTTCCTGATATGTTGATCATACGAGTCTTGGGGCAGCATTGGACATTGGACATGGGGCATTTGACATGGGGCATGGGGCATTGGGAATTGAGATAAATGAGTCTTTGAGGTGGATGAAGGGAGTTCTGAGATGGATGTTTGAAATTTTAACTCTTCACCATCAATCTTATTTTTTATCAGGCGATCGCTCAAGCATGGATTGCTCACAAGGGAGAAATCCAAGGAGTGTGGAGAGTGTGGGGAGATAGAAAAAAGCAACTGTCATCGTCCGGCTATCCATCCCCTTCCTGCTGCGCTGAGGAAGGGGAATTCCGCCGAATTAGTTAAACAACCACAAAATTGTTGTTCGTTAGTGACAACCCAGTAGATAATTCTGCAAATTGTACCTGAGTAAATGCGCCTGCATTACCATCTTGGTCAAAGAACAATGCACCTGTAGTGGAGTTATAAATAAATCGCTGGGTGCTAGTGGTTGCAGATTCTCCAAGTGTAAACTGACTTGTCTTAAGTACACCTGCTGATAAACCGCCACCAAAACCAGCAGCCGATACTTGAATTAGTTCATTAATGGCAACGAAGTCACGTATCCTATCAAGACCTTCATCGAAACTATTGAAAACAAAGGTATCAATACCACCTTCCCCAAATAGCCTATCATTACCACTGCCACCGATGAGGATACTATCGCCACTGCCACCTCTGAGGGTATCATCACCATTGCCACCGTTGACGGTGTTATTACCTGAGGCACCAGAGGCTATCAGGGAATCATTACCATCGCCCCCATATAATAGATTATTGCCTGTACCGGAAGCATTCAATATATCGTTACCATCGCCCCCATATAATAGATTATTGCCTGTACCGGAAGCATTCAATATATCGTTACCATCGCCACCATTTAATAGATTATTGCCTGTTGAACCGGAAACATCCAAATAATCGTTACCAGCACCACCGTTGAGAGTGTTATCGCCAGATATGCTACCGCTAACAAAATTTCCGAATTCGTCGTAATCGTAACTCAACGCCTGTAAAGAATCATTGCCATTGCCTCCATTGAGGAGGTGATTTCCTGTTGAAAGACTAATATCCAAGAAATCGTCACCAGCGCCGCCATCTATTGTATCGTTACCATTGCCTGAGCGGAGCGTATCATTACCATTGCTTCCCACAAGATAATCATCGTAGTCTGTACCTGTGATATTTAATTGTTCGATATTCTTGTAGCTAAACACTGTTGTGTCCGCCGTCGAAGAAATTACTGTAATGTTAGTAGTAGGATTGAAAGTCGAAGTAATTCCCGTGGTAGCACTGCTATAACTGAAAGACAAGGTGTCGTTACCTGCTCCCCCGTCTACTGTTTGAGTCACTAAGGTAGATAGGGAGTCAAAATTTAAGAAATCATCGCCATTGCCACCATTGAGGATGTTATTGCCATCGCCACCATTGAGAGTGTCATTGCCATCGCCACCGTTGAGAATATTATTGCCATCGCCACCCCTCAAAATGTCATTGCCACTTAAGCCTTCAAGAATGTCATCACCCCCTTGACCATTGATGACATCATTTGAATTGTCAAAGCCACTAACATTGTTGTCTAGGTTGTTTAGGAAGGTGACTGTGTTTTTTTTAAAGACAGTGCTTTGGGTGGAGTTGGCATCGAAGACATCAAAGCTGTCGGTGATGGCAGTTTGCCCATAAAACAGAATATTGCCCAAATCTACAGTGGCTCCAGTAGATTTGGTGAGGTTTTCCAGGTTTTCCAGAGCAAAGTTTTCCAGGATAAATCTGGTATCACCATACCCTTGAAAGCTGATTTCCAAACTTGTGCCATTCTGGGTGAGAAGCAAATTGTCGGCAGTGAAGCTACTATCGTCCTGGAATATTAGAGTGTCCACTTCGGCTATGACTGCTGCTGTGGGGTTTGTTCCTTTACCTACTCCATCAAAATCGGCGATCGTAGTAGTGCCATTATTAATCGTTTCGCTGTATATGTCGTTCTCTGTGTATAAGCCGTCGTAAACAAATTTATCCTTACCACCGCCGCCTGTGAGGCTATCCTTACCACCACCGCCTATGAGGCTATCATCGCCATTACCACCGTTGAGGGTGTTATTACCAGTGGCACCAAAAGCTTTTAGAGTATCATTCCCATCCCCCCCAGAGAGGAGGTTATTGCCAGATGAGCGAGAGTCGTAGCTGGAGTCGTAATAAAATCGATAAAAGCCAGAGATGTCTAGAAAATCATTGCCATCCCCTCCAAAAAGCAGGTTATCGCCTGATGATCCACTAGCACTCAAGATATCATCACCATTACCACCGTTGAGGGTGTTATCGCCATCTGAGCCAGAGTCAGACCCTGTGTACTGCTCACCCCTTACAATCCCAGAGATAGAGAGAGAATCATTGCCATCGCCCCCATCTAAGAGGTTATCGCCTAATGAACCGCTAGCATTTAAAGTATCATCACCAGCACCACCGTTGAGGGTATTGTTGCCTAAAGAGCGATCGTCGTAGCTTGGTGAGTAGGCGTTGTAGTAGTTTCCGCCAGAGGTGGAGAGAAAATCATTGCCATCGCCACCATTAAACAGATTATTGCTTGAGGGGGAGTTAGAATACAAAGTATCGTCACCAACACCACCGTTGAGGGTATTATTGCCCGCGCCACCCCTCAAAATGTCATTGCCACTTAAGCCTTCAATAATGTCATCACCTCCCTGAGCATTGATGACATCATTTGAATTTTCAAATCCACTAACATTGTTGTCTAGGTCGTTTAGGAAGGTGACTGTGTTTTTTTTAAAGACAGTGCTTTGAGTGGAGTTGGCATCGAAGACATCAAAGCTGTCGATGATGGTAGTTTGCCCATAAAACAGAATATTACCCAAATCTACAGTGGCTCCAGCAGATTTGGTGAGGTTATCCAGGTTTTCCAGGGCAAAGTTTTCCAGGATGAATTTGTAACTAGCAAAGTAACTATTATCAAACCCTTGAAAGCCGATTTCCAAACTTGTGCCATTCTGGGTGAGGAGCAAGTTTTGGGCAGTAAAGCCACTATAGCCCTGGAAACTTAAGGTATCCACTTCGGCAATGACTGCTGCTGTTGGGTTTGTTCCTTTACCTACTCCACCGAAATCGGTGATCTTATTAATGTAGTTTGAGCCGCTGTCAAAAAAAAATATATCGTTGCCACCGCCACCAGTTAGGGTGTCGTTGTAACCGTTGTAATCAAAAGCGCCCTGTAGGGTGTCGTTACCGCTGGTTCCAATGATAATTGCCATAACTTTTTCCTGATTGAATGGATTTTTGGAGTAACTTCAGTTGTCAATAATCGAGTTTATGCTGTTTTACGGCACAAGTAATTTGCCAAAAGTTTAAAGCTTTCGGCATACAATATTCATTCTTTAGATAGATAGACTCGCAAATTGTTCATTAAATATTTCCCCTTTAATTCGCTTCCAAACATTACTTATCCCAGTGTTGAGAACTATCTAAGTCTTAAGCTCTGTACAAAATTTAGTTGATTTGTCAATGCATAAGTCTTACTAGTAGCCCTTTCAAGGTGATGAAATTTGGAACGAAGATTGGTGATTTCAACCTTCAAAAAGCTCAAAATCTGAGCAGAGGATTCAAGATGCTAGCAATGAAACAACGTATCTTCGTTGGTCACCTTGAAAGGGCTAGTCTTACTAGTTTCAAAACACGGAATACTTGAGACAGCATAAAACAGGAAATCTTTATACATTCGTTGTCAGCGTAGCTTGCCGCTGTAGGCATCGCTCTTGAATTTCTATCTGGAAAATAGAAAACATCAAAATAACCTGACATCTAAGTAAATATTCGATATTTACTTAGATGTCTATCTTTTCAAAAAATCTTTGCATACTCTTCATATTTGTAACTGTTCAAGGAAGAGTAGGAGAGTGATGCTTACGGCGGCAAGCTACGCAAACAATGGTAATCAAAATCTGATAAATTAAGTACACTCAGATCCTATATATGTATAAGTTTTTATGAAAAATGGTATAAAAATGCTTACTGTTACTAAAGCCAAGCGAGTTGCGATGCCTGCGACGCACGTAGCCATCGCAGTCTTTTCTTTCACACTCTTTGTTTATAGCCAAGTCGCCTCGGCTGCTTTAACTTTACCCCTACGCAGCAAAAAGGGAATGGTAGTTTCAGCCCATCCCCTAGCGAGTGAAGCGGGAATTTCGATGTTACGCAAAGGTGGTAATGCAGTGGATGCAGCTGTAGCCACAACCTTTGCAATTTCTGTAGTTGAGCCTTTTTCAGCCGGAATCGGTGGCGGCGGATTTTTGCTGATGCACTCTGAAAAAACTGGCGACATCAAAGCGTTAGATTTCCGTGAACGCGCACCCCTGAAAGCTACAAGAAATATGTATCTTGACGCAGAAGGAAAGGTGCGTCCCAATGCCAGTCTTAAAGGTTATTTAGCAGTGGCGACACCAGGAACGGTGTCGGGACTTTATGAAGTGCATCGTCGCTATGGTAAGCTTTCTTGGCAAGAGGTGATGAAACCTGCGATCGCACTCGCTAAAGATGGCTTCATTCTGGGCGATGTAGCAACTTGGCGTTATCTGCAAACAAACCAATCCAGCCAGCCAGCACTTCTTAACAATCCAGCCCTGCGGGAAATTTTCACTCGCAACGGTGAATTTTACAAACCAGGGGAGAAGCTAGTACAGCGTGATTTAGCACGCACTTTAACAGCAATTGCCCAAAATCCCCAAAGTTTTTACACCGGAAGTATTGCTCGTGCGATCGCTTCTGATATGGTAAAAAATGGTGGTTTAATTACTCTAGAAGACCTCAAAGCCTACAAACCAATCTGGCGCACTCCCGTTTGTGGAAATTTTCGCCAAGCTAAAATTTGCTCAATGCCACCACCTTCATCGGGAGGCGTTCATCTATTGCAGATTTTAAATATTATCGGTGATACCGATTTTAAATCTTTAGGATGGCATCATCCCGACGCTATACATTTAATGGTAGAGGCAATGAAGATTGCTTACAGCGATCGCTCACAATATTTAGGCGATCCTGATTTTGTCAAAGTCCCTGTACAAGAACTGCTTAGTCCAGCTTACGCCAAAAAACGCCGTCAAGAAATTAATATGCAATTGGCTAGACCCTCGACCGAGATCAAGCCAGTAGATTTAAATTCTAAATGTCTGCGTCTTCCCTCATCTACTTGTCCTCGGTATGAATCTCCTGAAACCAGCCATCTTAGTGTTGTGGATGAAGAACGCAACGCCGTGAGTTTGACTTTCACGATTAATCTCAGTTTTGGTGCTGGTGTAGTGACACCGGGAACTGGAATTGTCCTCAACAATGAGATGGATGATTTTGCTGCTGCGCCAGGAGTACCTAATGCCTTTGGTTTGGTTGGCAACGATGCCAATAGCATTGCGCCCCGCAAAACTCCTCTATCTAGCATGACACCCACAATTGTCACAGAAAATGGTCATTTCCGGATGGCAGTGGGTGCGCCTGGTGGTAGCACGATTATCACCCAGGTTTTGCAAGTGATTTTAAATGTGCTGGAATACAACATGGATGTTGGTGCGGCTGTTTCTGTTCCACGCATACATCATCAATGGCTACCAGATGAGTTGCGCGTTGAATCTTGGGGCTTAGATGCTTTAACTGTGCAAGACTTACGCCATCGGGGACACAAAATAAAGGAAACTGCTCCCTGGGGTAATGGTAACGCGATCGCAGTTACACCCGATGGAACTCTAGAAGGGGCCGCCGATCCTCGCGGTGAAGGTTCCCCAAGAGGTTGGTAAGCGATTCAGTAATTGGGGAGACACAGCCACCCGCAGAATAACTAATGACTTATTGACAAATGACAAATGACCAATGACTATTGATTTTGAATTGTTGACTCTGCGTAGCTGCTGTTGCCAAACTCGTTTGCCCGTGCGCTAGGTACTAGTGTCCAACCTGCTTTCAGAAGTTTTTGATAAGTTGCCCAACCTTTAGAACCACCTGGTATTTGATAATCTGGGACTGCAAAATGTCCAACAGATGTGTAGGGACGCCAAGGCTGATTGGGTTCTGTTTGCAAATACAAAATTTTCTCTCCGTCGCCACCAGACTTAGATAACCAGCACATTTGTCGATGCATTGCAAACTCCTTTGCTTTTAGCTAATAACTAACGCATAATGACAGAATTTTGTCAAGCAATACCTCACCCTTGTGGAGTACTTTTTTGCCTAATACTTTAGACAAAGTGTAATTAAGTTCTATCCATTATTAGGATAATTACTTAACAATTTATGCCTAGAGGACAGCTGTTAGTAGGACACAAAGATAAACAGTTTTCGCTCACCTTCTTTATGGGGTGAGATTTTTCTAATGTTATCCGCGTTTTTTGTGATTGGGTGTAACAATAACTACTATTTTGACTGAGGTTCGCAATCAGACCATTTGTTTTTCTGATTATATTAATCAGAGATTTTGGAAATGACTAATGACTAATGACCAATGACCAATGACCAATGACCAATGATGGGATTCCCACCAATTTTCGATAAAATTTTGTTGACTAGAAGTAGTGCAGAGAGAATTTGGCCAACTACAGCTAAAATTAATAAATACAAGTAGAATAAAGAGCAATTTCACAATCCAAAGCGCTCTATCTATCATTCAACAAGCACAATGGAAGTCTTAGAACTCAAACGCGAAATCGAAACGTTGTCTGGCCGCCTGGGTAAAACCCAGGACTATCTTTGACGTACCTGCACTGACAGCCAAAATTCAAGACCTCGAAAAAATATCTGCTCAACCAGAATTTTGGAATGACCAAACCCAAGCCCAACAGACTCTACAAGAACTCAACGACCTGAAAGCCCACCTCGAACAATACGATCGCTGGCACACCAATTTAGAAGATACTAAGGCAGTTGTTGAGTTATTGGAGTTAGAAACCGATGAGGCACTACTCCAAGAAGCAGAATCTACCATCACTAAACTGAATCGTGACCTTGACCAGTGGGAGTTACAACAATTACTTTCTGGCCCCTATGATGCTGAAGGTGCTGTACTGACCATTAGTGCTGGCGCTGGTGGCACAGATGCTCAAGACTGGGCATTTATGCTGATGCGGATGTACACCCGTTGGGGCGAAGCTCACGGTTATAAGGTAACTTTAGCGGAAGAGTCGGAGGGTGATGAAGCCGGAATTAAATCGGCAACCCTAGAAATTACTGGTCGCTATGCTTATGGTTACTTGCGATCGGAAATGGGTACACATCGCTTAGTGCGAATTTCACCTTTTAATGCTAACGGCAAGCGCCAAACCAGTTTTGCCGGGGTGGAAGTGATGCCACAGATTGATAACTCTGTGCAATTGGATATTCCAGATAAAGATTTGGAAATTACCACAACTCGATCTGGTGGTAAAGGTGGACAAAACGTCAACAAAGTAGAAACTGCGGTGCGGATTGTTCACCTTCCCACAGGTCTTGCGGTGCGCTGTACAGAAGAACGATCGCAACTGCAAAATAAAGAAAAAGCCCTAAATCGCCTCAAAGCAAAGCTGTTGGTCATAGCAAAAGAGCAACGTGCCCAAGAAATTGCCGAAATTCGTGGCGATATGGTGGAAGCCTCCTGGGGAAATCAAATCCGTAACTATGTATTTCACCCTTACCAAATGGTGAAAGACTTGCGTACAAACACGGAAACAACAGCAATTGGCGATATTATGAATGGTGAACTTGATACATTCATCCAAGCTTATCTGCGCCAAGAAAATAAACTAGTAGAAAACACTCCTGCATAATTGAGAGTTATTTACAAGTAGTAAGTAAATTGTTTTTAATATTACTTACTACTTATTATTTATTTTTTCGTATTTTCAGATTGGCGCGATCGCATGGCATCTTAGATAAATTTCTCAGCAATATACAGGCGATCGCTATTCTATCCCAGACCAACTGTTACAGTTATAAAAGAGTCTGTAGACAAATAACTATGAGCAACTCTCCTTCATCAGAACCTCAACCTAGCTACGTAAAACTTGCCATGCGAAACATGGTGCGGAAGGGTGCAACTTCCCTGAAGCATTTTGCGTTGACTGCTGTAGGGCTTTTAGCTCTCCTTGTTGGTCTTGCTTACCTAACTCACTAACGACAAACCGTAAACCTCAGACTAGGAGACTGTGTGCCCCTGAGAGTTGAACTATATGTAGAAGAGTATTTTTACGAGTTGTCCCCGACAACATCCGTAAAGATTGGGGACACTTATGCCCGAATTCCTCCTGAAACTTGGGAAAACTGGTTTAATGACTGGTTAGAAATACTTCACCCTCAGATTCCGTCAGCGCCAAGTTATGAAATTGGGTTGCGTTTGACAGATGACTCGCAAATTCAAGAACTCAATTCTCAGTATCGTCAACAAAATAAGCCTACCGATGTTTTAGCCTTTGCTGCTTTGGAAGTGGATTTTCCTCAAAGCGAAGAAATGCTAACCTCTGTGCCATTATATCTAGGTGATATTATTGTGTCTGTAGATACGGCACAACGCCAAGCTCAACAACAAGAACATAGCTTACCAACTGAGCTAGCCTGGTTAGCTGCTCACGGTTTATTGCACTTGTTAGGCTGGGATCATCCTGATGAAGAAAGTTTGGAGCGAATGTTAGAACAGCAAGTGAGATTGCTGAACGCAGTAGGTATTACTATTGACATTGAATAGCAGTAGCTTGTGTATCCGTTAGTGTCAATTTTTGGTAATACTTTTATAATACTTCTGTGGAAAATTCCCTAAAGATTGCCTCAAAGTTAATTCTGCCATTAAGATTGGCAAATATTCCCACTGTAGCAACTCTATCTTTGTATTTTTAAGTCTATGTCCCAAAAAATTTCTCCACCACAAACGCCTACCTCGTTACAAACACTTGTGTCTAACGAACGAGAATTCTCTTGGAAAGTAGCCTCTAATTTATTTGTTAGTTTTAAATATGCTTGGGCTGGAATCAGCTATAGTTTTCAAACTCAACGTAATTTTCGCATCCATGTAAGTGTTTGTGCTTTAGCGATCGCTTTAAGCGTTTTTTTACATCTGCAAGCTGTGGAAATAGCGGTAATTGGTATAACTAGTGGTTTAGTTTTGGCATTAGAGTTACTAAATACAGCGATCGAGTCCCTTGTGGACTTAACCGTTAAGCAGACATACCATGATCTGGCAAAAATTGCTAAAGATTGTGCAGCTGGTGCAGTCCTTGTCTCTGCTTTAGTAGCGGTGCTAGTAGCTGGTACGCTATTGCTCCCTCCTCTGGTAACGTTAATTATATCGGCTTTGTAGAAGTGATTTACGGAGGCGAGTATTTACCGCAGGCATCGCCAAGTGACTCGGTAAGAGAATTACACTCTGTTCGATTTCCTTTGCATAACACATTATAAACAATTCAAACTTTACGAAGTGGCTTGTCGTAGAGTAGCCGCTTTATATATACGTGTCCACGTCAGCGTTATTTTTACACCTACCGAACAAATAGCATGAGATATTTGTCTATGCTGTTTGCAACTGAATGAGTGTTAAAAACCAGGAGTGATGAGCTTTGATTATAGTTATCGATAATTATGACAGTTTTACATATAACTTAGTGCAATATCTGGGAGAATTGGCAGCAGAATTCCCAGTTGCAGATGAGATTAAAGTTTTTCGTAACGACAAAATATCCATAGATGAGATTCAAGCCTTAAAGCCGGAAGCTGTGGTTATTTCTCCTGGGCCTGGTCGCCCGGAAGATGCCGGTATTTCTTTAGAATTGATTGAACAGCTAGGACAAGAGTTACCAATTTTGGGTGTCTGTTTGGGACATCAAAGTATCGGTCAAGTATTCGGTGGTAAAATAATTCCGGCTCCAGAATTGATGCATGGCAAAACCTCTCAGGTGTCTCACACTGGGGTGGGAGTTTTCCGGGGATTAGAAAATCCTCTAACCGCCACCAGGTATCATAGTTTGGTAATCGAACGTGAGACTTGCCCAGATGTGTTAGAAATCACCGCTTGGGTTGAAGATAACACCATTATGGGAGTGCGACACCGGAACTATCCTCACATTCAGGGCGTCCAATTTCACCCAGAGAGTGTCCTGACATCTTCAGGAAAACAGTTATTGCGAAATTTTTTGGAACAGTTACAGTCAAGAGCATAATTAATGAAACGACGACAGTTGATGGGCTATGCTGGGGCGGGGTTGGTCACAGCTTTAGTTACTACCTTGGGTTCTGAATCTCAAGCTGACGCACAATCTAGCGGTTTATCAGTTCAGTGGTTGGGTCATACTTGCTTTCTTTTTACTGGTGGCGGTGCGAAAGTTCTTGTCAATCCATTTCGGGCGGTCGGCTGTACTGCTGGGTATCGTCTACCAAAAGTGGCAGCAGATTTAGTGTTGATTAGCAGTCAACTGCTGGATGAAGGTGCTGTGGACGTACTACCGGGAAATGCAAAACTCATTTACGAATCAGGAGTTTATGAGTTTAAAGGCATTAAGTTCCAAGGAATTGCCATAGACCACGATCGCAAAGGTGGTAAACAGTTTGGCTCAAATACCGCTTGGAGTTGGAAGCAAGGCGGAATTAATATCCTACACTTAGGCGGAGCCGCTGCACCCATTTCCATTGAGCAAAAAATCCTGATGGGGCGTCCCGATGTAGCATTTATTCCAGTGGGAGGCAGTGCAAAAGCCTACAATGCTGAGGAAGCAAAGCAGGCTGTTCAAGTGTTAAATCCCAAGTTAGTCATTCCGACCCATTACCGGACACAGGCTGCTGATGCTGCTAAGTGCGATATTTCACCAGTGGATGATTTCCTGACCTTGATGCAAGGTATGCCAGTGCGGCGTAGCAATGGAGATAGTATTTCCATTAGCCCTGGTAAATTGCCGGAAAATGGGGAAATTCAAGTTTTGAGTTACAAATTTTGAATAAAATGGACTGAGAAAGAACCAGGGGAAGCAGGGGGGAGAATAATGACTTCTACCTCCTACCTCCTGAATTCAGAATTCTGAATGCTGAATTCTGATTTTAGAATGTATACCACTCTGGGCCAAGCTTATCTGCTTCGCTGATGGGAGTCTCAACGGCTGTTGTCTCATTTATAGTCCAAATGTTGTCTGTACCTGCTGTCTGGTCGCGCCAGTAGATATCAGTCTTGCCATCGCCGTTGAAATCACCAAGAGATGGTACTAAGGCCGCGTTATTAGCTGGCAAGAAAGCTTCAGTTGCAACTGTTGTGCCATCCATCAACCAAGCGGTGTTTGCACCTGTGGTTCCATTGTGCCAGAAGATATCGGTCTTGCCATCACCGTTGAAATCACCAATTTTAGAAGTCCAGGATGAGTCAAGTGTAGCCAAAGCACCTTCTGTGACTAAGATGCCATTCATCGTCCAAACCTTGTTCTCACCTGTTTGAGCGTTTCTCCACAGAATGTCTGTCTTAAAGTCACCGTTGAAATCACCAAGGTTAGCAGTCCAAGCGGCATCTTGTGATTGCAGAGCAAATTCAGTCTTTTGCGTACCATCCATAAACCAAGCGGTGTTATCGCCTGTTGTGGTATTGCGCCAGAAGATATCACTCTTGCCATTGCCGTCGAAATCAACAATGGTAGGAGTTAGTGCTGTGTCTGTAGGGTCTAGAACAGTTGCATTTAGAACGGTGGTGCCATCCATCTCCCAAATAGCGTTCTCGCCAGTTGTGGCATTATGCCAGAAGATATCAGTTTTGCGATCGCCGTTGAAATCTCCAATCTGAGGACTCCAGGCTGGATCAACGCTACTTAGAACAGCCGCACTACCAACTCTGGTGCCATCCATCAGGACAACGCTATTTTCACCGGTTGTCTTATTGCGTAATAAGAAGTCGGTTTTGCCATCAGCATTGAAGTCAGCAATTTTGTAATCATAGGCCGATAGGTCAAATTGACCCAAAGAACCCTGTTCGACAACTGTTGTGCCATCCATCAACCGAATGATAATCTCACCAGTTGAAGCATTAACCCAAACTTTGTCTGTTTTACCATCACCGTTAAAGTCAGGAGTAATCGCCGCACTAGTTAAGTAAGGATTAGGATTAGGATTTGCTGACGTTTTAATAGGCGCAGTCACCGCTTGACTTTCTAGTGCTAGTGAAGAACTCTTATTTCCAAACCCCAAATCATAATTTAAACTCTTAAGAGAAGTTGTCAAGATTTCTGATTTTGCAAAAGAATCTGATAACAATCGAGATGTATTCAAACCTAAGGGTGAGGAATTTGAATTGTCAGGCATGGTGTATTTTTATTATTGGTTGTTATATTCTTTTAACTTTCTTTGGCACTCTCTTTCTGTAACGAAATAACATTTACTAGGGTTTCAATATTTCTTTAGAACTATTTTTTATTTATTAATGTCACTCTTTGAAGATAAATATTTGTTTGTTTTAAACTATTATTCTAAAAATTTCAAGTTCTATATAAGCAATTACGAAATATTTTTTGTAACTTATATATGATTGCTGATAAATGATGACTATTTTATCTCTTTTCTTTGAAATTTCAAGGTTGTATCAAAAATCTACCTACGAAACAGAAATTTATTTTATGTTTAATTAAACAGACTTAATTGAAATAGAAGCTATCGCTTTTTTATTATGGGTTGAGGAGACATATAGGACTCATATTTGATTTGGTGAAAAAACTCAGTACAACTAAGAAGCCTTCTTTCCTATTGCCTGTTGCCTATTGCCTGTCTAAGCAGATTCCTATAGCTTTTATACTGTGTGTTGTTAGATTTATGAAATGTCAGAATTTATATAAGATAACAACAAGATCCCCGACTTCTTTAAGAAGTCGGGGATTTAAGTGTTTCGAGATAATTGTTTATTATCCAATGATTTATGACTTGAATCGAAACAAATATTGGTTAGAATAACTTAGATTAGCAACTATTCAGAGGCATGATCTGTGCATACTCTGGTTGCCAAAAGTGTAAAATAACACAATACTTTAATACATACATCAGCTATGCAAGCAGAATATCGGCAGCGTCGCGAGCAATTAATGGCAAAAATTGGTGATGGTACAGCCATTTTTCGCAGTGCGCCAATGGCAGTAATGCACAACGATGTCGAGTATGTTTATCGCCAAGACAGTGATTTCTTCTACTTGACTGGTTTTAATGAACCACAGGCAGTAGCAGTGTTAGCGCCGCATCATTCAGAACATCGGTTTGTACT
The DNA here is from genome assembly GCF_048836525.1 of Nostoc sp. CALU 546. Lineage (NCBI taxonomy): Bacteria > Bacillati > Cyanobacteriota > Cyanophyceae > Nostocales > Nostocaceae > Nostoc > Nostoc sp. CALU 546. The sequence goes on along the minus strand of NZ_JAWJTF010000057.1, from coordinate 41,910 downwards.
GTTCGTCCAACCGAAGGATCGGGAAAAGGAAGTATGGACTGGTTATCTTTGTGGGGTAGATGCAGCCAAGGAAATGTATGGTGCTGATGAAGCTTACCCCATTAGCGAGTTAGATGAAAAGTTACCGCAGTATTTAGAAAAAGCCAGCCGGATTTATTATCACTTAGGACGCGATCGCACCTTCAATGATCAAATCCTGAGACATTACCAAAGTTTACTGCGGACTTATCCGAAGCGCGGCACTGGGCCGATCGCTATTGAAGATACTGGCCCTGTCCTCAACAGCATGAGATTGATCAAAAGCGAAGCAGAGTTAGAATTGATGCGTCAAGCAGCTGCGATCGCAACTGAAGCACACAATTATGCCCAAGAAATCGCCGCACCTGGACGTTATGAGTACGAAATCCAAGCAGAGATGGAACGCATCTTTCGCGTGCGGGGTGGGTTAGGGCCGGCTTATCCTTCCATTGTGGCTTCCGGTGTGAATGCTTGCGTACTGCACTACATTGAAAATAATCGTCAAATGCAGGATGGAGAATTATTGCTAATTGATGCCGGTTGTGCTTACGGTTATTACAACTCCGATATTACCCGGACATTTCCTGTTGGGGGTAAATTTACGCCAGAACAAAAAACACTGTATGAGATTGTTTTGTCAGCACAAAAACAAGCGATCGCTCAAGTGCAACCAGGTAATCCTTTCAACTTAGTTCATGATACAGCAGTGCGTGTTATCACGGAAGGTTTAGTTGAACTTGGCATTCTCAAAGGTGAAATTGACAAGTTAATTGAAGAAGAGAAATATAAGCCATATTATATGCACCGCACCAGTCATTGGTTAGGTTTAGATGTCCATGATGTGGGTGTTTACCAGCACGGTGAAGACAAACCGCAGATTTTACAACCAGGTCAAATTTTGACAGTGGAACCGGGACTATATATTGTGCCAGATACGAAATTAGCAGAAGACCAGCCAGAGACAGATTCTCGATGGGTTGGTATTGGTATTCGTATTGAAGATGATGTATTAGTTACATCTGATGGACATGAAGTGTTAACTGCGGGAGTTCCCAAAGCGGTAGATGAAATAGAAAGATAGAAAATGGGGATGGTGTCTACCATCCCTAAGAGAATGTTTGAAAAGCCCTGGCGATTACCCACCCACTACTGAGTTAGCTCTATTTCATAAAACTGCAACCAGAAGTACGTATAAGATCAGCCAAATAATAGCTTTGGTACTATTAGTGTAGTAATTATTAATAGAGTCCAGAAAGTAGCTGCACTCAAAAAAATCCAACTTATCCCATTTTTTGGAAGACCCTTCTCGAATCCAAATTCAAATTTAGAGTTATTTGGATTTAAGTTTTTTGGAATATTAAGCATTTCTTCAATGTTTTTTATATATGTGCTTCGATGCAGTAACTCAAGCCAAAGAGTAATAACTCTAAGTGTGAACAAGATAGAAGTTAATAGTGGCAACCAACTTGCAATTACAGTTACTTTTTGTGGAGGTTTTTGTATTAATAACCATGTCCAAACTAAACCTGCAATAATTACTGCATAACGAGCTAAATTATTAGTCTCTTCAAAGTAGGATTGGTTCTGTCTGCGAATCTCAGAATACTCCAAAAGAATAAATTCCTTCTGAAATTCAGAAAGCGATATATTGTCATTAGCCATTTAATTTGCTTCACAGAGAATTGGTATCAGCCAAAATTTTGCTAGTAATTTATCTTATAAGTCAAGTGGTTCTTGACCAATTCCATCCATATAAACCCCATGCAAATTATGATGCATTTCTAGAGCAGATGCATGAAATGTAAAATAGATAGGTGTACCAGTATGTACATAGTCTGGCATTCTTCTTTTTCTTCTGTTATACATTTCTTTGAAAAACCCAAAAATTGGATTTGGATTTTCATCTACACCGTTTACTCCACCTTGACCAAGTTCTGCCTCTGGTGATTTCATTGGTGATTCCGCTCTAAAAACATTTCCTGTTGGGAATGGAAGCGTCGTCACAAAATCTTCAGTATTTGCAATTCTCCAGTGCTGTATGCCTGTCTCTTTAAATGCAGTAGCAAAAGTCCTGTCCCCACATCGTGGACTTGCAAAGGTATACAGTTCAATCTTTTGATGGTTATTAAACTGAGTATTGTTGAGAATATCGGGAATTGCCAAAGTTGCTAACGCACCACCGAGGCTATGTCCCGTTACAAAAATTCGAGAATCTGCCGAGCATTGTTTGAGTGCTTCAACCATCTGTTTCCGGAGATTAATGTAGATCCCTCGAAAGCCTGCGGTTACATCGCCAAAATCCTTGGTAGTCGGGATTTCGCTTGAAGACTCCTCAGTAACACCATCAGCAATATCCCAAGTTGCTTTCACCGTTTGTCCATTCTTTTCTGTGCTGTTTTTGTAAGAAACAAGTTGAATATTTGCGTCTTTGAACCATTCTATAAATCTCTTTGTGCCTCGAAATACAACCACTACATTATTACTATCGGTTTCAGAGACAACAAAACCAAAGGGAACTTCTTTTCTACCAAGTTGACCAACTAATTTGTAAGACCCTCCAAGTTTCCAAAGCCCTGTTCCTCTTAGGTCAAATTGGTCATATGCTTGTTGAATTAATCCTGCAAGTTTTCGAGCTTGAATAGCATCAAATTTCTCATAGAGAGAAGCAAATGAAGTCATAAGTTTAACCTTACAGGTGTCTAAGATACTTGTTAATTAGGTTGTTCACTACCTGTAATTTCCAATCAGAGATTTTGAAATGGGTACTGTTACAGAGTTTTTTTAGAACACCGAAAATATACCAGAACTTTTCCGCTTATTTACTTAATTTGTTATAAATATATAGAAACTTTCTCCGTAATATTTCTTTTTGTGCAATATACAAACTTATAACCGTAAAAAAAGACCTCTCCCTGGTTTTACTACGCAAAACCGTCCTTCTCCGACTCGGAGAGGGACAGACTTGAACTCTAGTTCAAGGCAAAGAGAGGTTTATCGAACTCACATTACTCTTAGTCTATGGAGGTGGACTTTGCTTTATCGCCCAATACTTTTAAAATTCCATTTCCAAGGGAAAAATGACGGTGAAAGTAGAACCAACACCTACCTGCGAAGCTAGGTTAATTTGACCTTGCAATAATTTTACCAACCGCGATACGATCGCTAACCCCAACCCAGTACTATCGGGAAGATAGGGGCGATCGCTAGCACTTACACGAAAATAGGGTTCAAATATTTGGTCTTGGTTTTCTGGTGCAATGCCAATTCCTGTATCAGAAACGGCGATCGCCCATCTCTGATTCTCCAACACCTGACACATTATAATTACAGTCCCCGACTCTGTATAACGAATCGCATTACTAATAAGATTTGTGATAATCTGTTGCAATTGAAAAGAATCTGCCATTACCTTTTCGGGAGCGCGATCGCAATCCACCACAATTTGTAAATTTTTTCCCACAGCTAAAGGTTCTAACATTTCACACACATTACCAATTAATTCACGCACATCGGTAGGCGCTAATTGGAGTTTTATCTGTCCCGCTTCATAGCGCGAAAGTTCTAGTACATCATTAATCAGATGAAGTAACTGTCTACCATTACGTAGTACCCGCTCAATATGTTCTAAATTGGTAAAGTTGTCTTTTATCTCAGTCTTGCGTCGTTGTTGGCGTAAAAATAGATCCGAGTAGCCAATAATGGAAGTGAGGGGATGTTTCAATTCGTGGGCTAATTGGGAAAGATACTCTTGATTGGCGCTAATTAACCGCGTGAGTTCCTCATTATGGAGCGTTAGTGATGCTTGCAATCGGTGTAATTCTCGCAAGCGTTGCTCAACATAACTCTTGAAACATTGAGCGATCGCTTCATCTACAATCGCATCAATCAAACGCATGGAACGAATTATCTCTGATGGGGTTCCCTTCAATAAATCTGCTTGTATAGCATCAAATATTACTGTTCGCAGTAGATGATATTCTCTGGCAATTTCTGCTGGATCAAAGCCTTGTTCGGCTCGAATCGCTCCATGCTGAAAACTGGCAATAACCATTGACCGAATATCATTATCCTGAGATTTTGAAAGAACTGTCACCATTGCTTTCAAAAGATCAGGGACGTGATCCTTTACTGCTGTATAAGATAGTTCATCAGCACTTTCAATGCGTCTATCCTTACGAACCGCTGCAATCCATTTTTTGAGGATGGTATCCGTTTTTTCAGCCAGTACTTGACTAAAATCCATTATGTTAAATTCAGCTAGGAGATAGATGAGTAAACTTCCATATCCAAATAGTTTAGCGAGTGAAATGGATAATTACCAAAAAAATCGATATGTTCCACCTACCAAAAGAAATAGATTTTACACATTCTTTCGTTGGTTAGATTAACTAACCGTAAATAAAAATTATGCGGTATAATATATATCCTAAAACAAACAATAAAACTCTTGCAGTTAACAGGATTGATACTTGACTTAATTAAAATGTTTAGCTTGCTGTGTAAGGATTTCAGTCACCATACAACCAAAATTAGAGATTTTCTTGATTACCGAAAAGCCAATGTAGGTACTTGACTTCAGTATTAAAATAAACAACATTTACCATAAAACAGATATAGTTATTAAAGCATTAATGTTATGCTCTACATATAGATGTTATAATGTGCATAATTTAGTATCTATTCGAGTAAGTCAGCCTAATCCAACGCATCATAGTGCGTGACGTTGGAGCGGAGGAACCAAATTGTGGGGCGAATCTTATAGAAAGTGAGGAGTTGAGAGTGAGGAGTTAGAAATTAAATAAAATTTAGTAACTCATAACTCATAACTCATAACTCTCTTAAGAAGGGCATCTCTCAGCCCTAGCCCGTCAGCTAACTTCGTAGGCATTGAGAGGAGACTGAAGAGACGGCATTTTTATAATGTTCCGATCTCATCAGTGTCCAAGGCTGGTACTGCTCAGACTTTTGTACCTGCACTTAAATCTGTTGAGGTTGTCAATGATATTTCAACTCAATTTAGCAGCGATCGCGGCGATCGCTGGGCAAGCTGTTTGGAAAAAGACCAAACCTGTAATCCTTAGAGATGTCTTCTTTTTACCAGTATTGGGCTTCTTGGGAATAATTGTGCTGTGGTGGATTATTGCACTTGCCAACCATCAATTGATGCCCACTCCACCAGAAGCGCTAATCGCTAATTTAGACTACATCTTAAATCCCTTCTACCAAAGAGGCCCAGGCAACTTAGGAATTGGTTGGTTGTTGATAGCAAGTCTGCGTCGGGTATTAATAGGCTTTTTATTAGGTGCGGTAGTAGCGATTCCTTTGGGGTTTCTAATTGGAATGTCCAGACCGGCAATGCTAGCACTTAATCCGATAATTCAAATTTTTAAACCCGTATCGCCCCTAGCTTGGCTGCCTATCGCCTTAGCAATTTTCAACTTAGCAGATCCTTCCGCCATTTTTGTCATCTTTATTACCTCCTTATGGCCAACAATTATTAATACTGCCTTAGGAGTTTCTAGCGTTCCCAAAGATTATTTAGATGTGGCACGAGTGCTAGAAATGCCACGTTGGCGACGAATTACAAAAATCATTTGGCCTGCAAGTTTGCCGTATGTTTTTACAGGTTTGCGAATTAGTTTAGGCATAGCGTGGCTAGTAATCGTTGCCGTGGAAATGCTCACAGGTGGTGTTGGTATCGGCTTTTTTGTCTGGGATGAATGGAGTCGTTTAAACCTGAGTTCAGTCTTTTTAGCTGTGTTGATAATTGGCTTAACTGGGTTAATCCTAGATTACGCCCTGGGCAAAATCCAAGAATTAGTAACCCATCGCCCTAGAACTGCCAACTAACTAAAGGGAATTTTAGATTTTAAATTTTAGATTTTGGATTGAAGAATTGAGAATCCAAAATTTAATAATATCTGTTCGCGCAGCGTCTAATCAAACAAATCTAAAATCCAAAATCTAAAATCCAAAATTGATCCACCAGTGGAGCTACAAAAATGGGTGATAATAACTGGACTCGACGAGATTTTATTAAAGGAATCGGAGCAACCACAACCGGAATAGCGCTATCTTCCTGTGGAATTTCAGGAGATAGATCAGCCAAAGGACTAACTGAAGAAGCCTTAGCTGTACAACCAGTAGTTAGATCCCAAGACCTAGAAAAATCTGACCTTACCATTGGTTACGTTCCCGTTAATGATTGTGCGCCATTTGCGATCGCCTGGAAAAAAGGTTTCTTCCGCAAATATGGTTTGAACGTTACACTCAACCGCGAAGCTAGTTGGGCTAATTCCCGCGACGGTTTAATTTTTGGTCGCCTGGATGCTTCACCCGTAGTATCCGGTGCTGTCACCAACGCCAGAATTGGTGCTGAAGGCGCACGCCAAGCCTCCTTGTGTGCAGCCATGACCATTCATCGTCATGGTAACGCCATGACAATGAACAAAGCCATGTGGGATTTTGGGCTGCGTCCGTGGTACGAATATCAAGAACAATATGGCGATGGCGCTTTGGAAGCCTTTGGGCGCGATTTCCGAGGCTATTTTGAGAAGCAGTCGTCAGAAAACAAAGTCTGGGCGGTAGTATTAAGTTCTGCCATTTATGAATACTTTGTCCGCTACGTATCTGCCGCCGCAGGTGTTGATCCGCTTAAAGAGTTTCGGATCATCATCGTTCCACCCCCTCAAATGGTAACAAACGTGCGGATTGGCGCCATGCAAGCTTACATGGTTGCAGAACCCTGGAATACACGAGCAATAACAGGTAATGAAAACATCGGCTTTACCTTCGCACAAGGTAAAGAAGTCTGGTTGGGACACCCAGATCGTTTGTTGGGAGTGATGCAATCTTTCATCGAAAAATATCCCAAAACCTATCGTTCTTTAGTCAAGGCGATGATTGAAGCCTGTCAGTATTGCAGCAAAGTAGAAAACCGCCAAGAAGTAGCCGAACTACTTACAGACCGTTCCTTTACAGGTGCTAAACCCAAAAATCAAGATGCTCCAATTGCCAAATTTACAAGTCCCGGAATTCTGGGCAACTATAATTACGGCGGCTTTGACGGCAAAGACCGCACCATCCAAGCCGATGACACCACGATTTTCTTCGATATTCCTGACAACCTTCCCAAGCAGCCAGGAGAACACTCGACATTCTTATGGAGATCGAGAAGTATCTGGTTAATGACACAAGCAGCGCGGTGGGGACAAATTAAGGAATTCCCCAAAAATGCCGAGAAACTAGCCGAAGATGGCTGGAGAACAGATTTATATCGGGAGATAGCATCTGAAATGGGCATTCAGTGTCCCAAGGATGATTACAAGGTCGAACCACCAGAAGTATTTATAGATAAGAAAGGCTTCGACCCCAGCGATCCGGTGGGTTATCTGAATAGTTTTGCTATCAGGGCTAACGCTCCCACTAACTTTTTCATGTCGTGAAGTACCCCTTTTTGCTTCGCTGAAAAAGGAGCTTCCAATTTCAACTACAGCAACGACGGTCTTATTCGTCTTTTGGGTTTCCCGTTTCATCCGCTCTTGCCACGTTAGGCATTCCTATTACTAGAAATTCGGAACTAAATCCGATGATGGTCTTACAAAGCGTCAACAGGCAGCCGCCCGTCTACCCCAGGCAGTTTGATTTTTATTTGCACAACACCGCTTGGATTTATTGCAATAGCAAACCAGCTAACAGTGTTCTTTCCCCGATCTACCGATTTATCTGCGGCAAGTATCTTACTACTACTTTGAAGTTAGCCTGTCTGTTCAATACGGTCGGGTGGGTCAGCGACCATTTATATCATACGTCGCTAATGCTGCGCTATCAGCAGCCAGCATCCTTTTGATCGGAAACAATCCAAAATTGATTGACTAGATTATTTCGGGAGCATTTGATGATGGAATATACTTCATTACCTATTAATACCCAAACCGAAGTTATGCCCCGCACTGGATTTTTAGAAATTGAAAATTTAGTCAAGTCTTATCCGACACCTGATCAAGAGAACTTTGTCGTTTTAGATGGAGTTAATCTGACCATTGGTGAAGATGAATATATTTCTGTAATTGGTCACTCAGGTTGTGGAAAATCAACTCTACTCAAGATAGTAGCTGGTTTAGAAAAAGCAACTTCCGGCTCAGTCCGGCTAGATGGAAAAGAAATTCGTCAGCCAGGAGCCGAGCGGATGATGGTATTTCAGAACTATTCTTTGTTACCTTGGTTAACAGTACGAGAAAATATCCGTTTAGCTGTGGATGAAGTGCTAAAAAATGCTAATCGGGCTGAGAAAATTAGCATTGTAAATCAGCACTTGGCAATGGTAAACTTGACGGCGGCGGCTGACAAATATCCTGATGAAATCTCTGGAGGTATGAAACAACGAGTAGGTATTGCCAGAGCCTTAGCAATTCGTCCTAAAATGTTGCTGATGGATGAACCTTTTGGGGCACTAGATGCGCTAACTCGTGGCAAATTGCAGCGGCAAGTATTAGATATTTGGGAAAATAATCGTCAAGCAGTGATGATGATTACCCACGATGTAGACGAAGCAATTTATATGTCCGATCGCATCGTCTTGATGACCAATGGCCCAGCTGCTAATATCGGGGAGATTTTAGAAGTTCCTTTTGAGCATCCACGCGATCGCGCCGCCATGCGAAACTCAAAAGAATATTTTGAACTCCGCAACCACGCCCTAAATTTCCTTGATCGATATTTTGCCCAAGACGAGTAAATTAGATTATCATTTTTTTAGTGGGTAGCCTAATTCAAATTCATGAAAGCTGGATTTGAAACGGAGGAACCAATGTTTGGGGCTAATCTTGCAGAGAGCGGCAATTTAAGAGTAAAAAGTGAAGAATAATTAATTTTTAACTCAACACTCAGCACTCACGACTCAGCACTCCTAAGAGAGAGACACCTTCCAGTCTTAGCCCGTCAGCTAACTCCGTAGGCAATGGAAGGAACCCCCAAGAGTTTGGCTGTAATACAGTTATTATTGGGGTTTCCTTGACTGAATTTAAGATTTGAGATTTTGGTTATCGTTACTCAATCTAAAATCCAAAATCGTTCGACTGAGCGTAGCCGAAGTCCAAAATCCAAAATTTGTCCCCCCTGCTTCTCATTGCTAATTCATTTCATTGGGAGAAGTAAAGCTGTGCAAATCAAGCCAATGTTAGCACGTCTACAAAGTGCCACAGGTCGAGATGACTTAATTGAACAAATGGTACTGCTGCCAGAACCAAAAAAACCTTTTTATAACAAACCTCAAAGCTCAAAAGCAGTTAATTTAATTGTTGCTTATGACGGATCTCCCAAAAGTCATACGGCATTAGATGTTGCCTTTTGGATTGCCCATCAAACCCGTTTAGCTACTAATGTAGAAGTTACAGTTCAAGCTGTTTATGTATTAGAAGATAATCAAAGCAGCCAGTATCCAAATATCTTGAGTTTTCCACAACAACAGCCTTCATTGGAATGTCAGGTTAGTGAAGTATCAAAGTCTGTCACACTAGTATTAACTCAACCAAAATTGCAGACAGTAGTAACTCCCCTACAACAAGCAGATATAATTCTCTGGCAAGCTCGAAGTTTGGCTGAAGAATGGCAGGGTTGCTTCAAATCTCATTTGCGCTTTGGCTGCATTTCCACAGAACTAGCCAAAGTTGTTGAAGCAGAAAATGCCGATATTCTGTTTTTAGGTTGCAACTCTGTGAATCATCCGATGATTGAGGCACTAGGCTCTAATTTTCCCTGCGCCGTTTTGGGTATTCCCAGTTGTATTGATGAATAATCGCTATTTCAAATTTCAGTAATTTTTATCCAATTGCAATCATAGATAAGTCACCTACAAATAGGTGACTTTTTTCGCTACCAAGTAAATAATTCAACTTCGGGAGTTTAGGGTGTGGAAAACTGGCAAGCAATCCTTAGTGTGATTACGTTTATAAGCGTCATTGTTTTAGTAATGACAGAATGGGTACATCTCACTATTGCGGCATTATTGGGAGCATTATTATTAGTTTTTAGCAACGTCATGACTTTGCAAGAAGCTGTTGGTTACATCGGCAAAAGTCATGGAACACTCGGTTTATTTTTTGGAGTTATGGTGTTAGTACGGGCTTTTGAGCCTACGAAGATATTTGATTATTTAGCCACTCAAATAGTACTTCTAGCTAAAGGACAAGGCAAACGTCTATTACTTGGTATTGTGGCTATAGTGACACCCATTTGTGCAGTCTTACCAAATGCCACAACAGTAATGTTGCTAGCACCTTTAATTCCACCAATGGCGGAAGAAGTTGGGATAAATTTCGTCCCCTTATTGATTTTAATGGTGTTTGTTGCTAATAGTGCCGGACTGCTAACTTTAGTTGGTGATCCTGCTACATTTATTGTCGGTGATGCTGTGAATATCAGCTTTACAGATTATTTATTGGAATTGAGTTTAGGAGGAGTAATTGCTATTGTCATAGTGATTGCAACGCTACCATTTTTATTCCGTAAAATTTGGAATACAAAGTTAGATAATCTTGAAGAACTGCCGCACCCGCAAATAAATCATCCACGTGCTTTAAGCTTTGGTGCAATTATTGTATTTTTCGTCCTATTATTTTTTGTCATCGGAGAATCTTTACCAGTTCCGATTTCACCTGCTGCCGCAGCTTTGTTAGGAGCAGCTTTAGCTTTGCTTTTATCTCACCATAGCAAAATTGATTCAGTTAACAACATTTTGCGGGATGTAGACTGGAGTACATTGATATTTTTTATGAGTATTTTCGTTCTAATTGGAGGACTAGAAAAAACAGGTGTAATCAATGGCTTATCAGGAATATTGGCAGTAATTTTAGGAAAAAATATTATCCTGGGTTCCCTATTTTTATTATTTTTTGTGGGGATATTATCTAGCGTAGTTCCTAATATTCCTTTAGTGGTGGGGATGGTTCCCTTACTTAAACAATATATTGTGACTGTCGGATTAGCACCCACAGAAGTTTTAGCACAAGACTTTCAAGGACAGTTTCCGCCAGAAGTATTACCTCTGTTTTATGCCATGATGTTTGGTGCAACTTTAGGAGGTAATGGCACACTTGTAGGTGCATCATCTAATATCGTAGCCGCTGGGATTTCTGAGCAGCATGGACGCCGCATTTCATTTAAAACTTTTCTCCACTACGGTATTCCAGTGATGCTATTACAACTGGTAGCTTCAGCTTTATATGTGTTAGTTCGCTTTTTACTTTAGCTCTGAGTAGGCGTAAGTAATTAAAAGTTTGTAATAAGCGGCTCCATCTCTCAAAGTAGAGCTAAAGCCGTTTTAGGTGTTTAATTTCTAGTACTCCACCACATTAATTTTGATAAGTTCTTAGTGAGTAACTTTAGCCCTGCTTGAAGCACTAAAGTGCTGACTACGAAATATTTTCAGCAGTCAAAATGGCTGTGGCAGACTATTAGTAACCGATTATGTGTAATACGTCGCGCAGAACGCTAAAACCAGCTAAATCCCAAAGTAAATAGGCAAGAAAGCCAATAGCTGCTAATCGACCATTCCAGATTTCGGCTTGAGGAGTCCAGCCAAACAAAAATGCGTTGCGATCTATGCCGTTATAAGCTTTAGCAACAGTTGATAAATCAGTTGAAGGACGTGTTTCCATTTTTTTTACTCAAGATTCGTTTGTTAACTTTAATGTAGCTATTTATAACTAAACTGCTTTATGCCTATAGGAACAAACTATAGGCACTTCTTGCGGACGATAATCAACAACATATTGGTACGGACAAATCCACCTTGAGAGGGTGACAACAAATAACTATGTAAATAAATCCAAATTATGCATTGACAAGTTTACAATTGAGGCAAATAAATCGCTATAAATCAGCAATCAAAAATTAAAATGAACGATATATACATAATCTTATCTGCCAATTAGATGAAGTTTTTGCCAAGAGATAAGAAAAGTTATATCTTGCGCTGGATGAGGGTTTCAGCCTTTGGATGGATGCTTTAAACAGCTAAATTCTACGATTCTGATCTAAAGAGTTAGGTATTGCCATAGGTACAAAAATAAATAAATACTAAGAGTTGCTTCTCAAGAAAATCTTAATTCCCCCAAATTTAAACCTTAGAAGAAGGAAATACAATGTTCCAAAGTACGGACATCATGCTAGGACTCTACAAACCACTATTGTGGGTGGCACAGATTCCAGCAGAATCCTCAAACGTCACACCAGCACAGGCATCGGCTCTCGTTTCCGGGCCGCGCTTTTTTGTGGCTTTAATCTCCGGCGTGATTCTAGCCTTTGCTTTCCAATTAGTTCTAACTAATCTCTCCCTTGCAGCCGGTATTTCCTACCTGGGGCACTCATCTGATTCGGATTCAGATGATGGGGAAGTCGGAAGTTTGGGTGGCAGCATTCGCAAAATCGGCACAGCAGTGGGGATTTGGACATTAATCACTGTGACGATCGCCTTATTAATCGCTTCTTTCCTCGCAGTAAAATTGAGCCTGGTAATCTTAGATCCAGGATTGGGAGCGATTCTCGGTTTGGTGATTTGGGGTGCTTACTTTCTAATTCTCGTTTGGGTAAGTTCCACCACAGTAGGCTCCTTAATTGGCTCAGTCGTCAATACGGCAACCTCCGGGTTTCAGGCGATTATGGGGACTGCTACCGCCGCACTGGGCGCTAAAGCTGTGAATAACCAAGTGGTCGCAACAGCTGAAGCCGCCGCCGCCGCCGTTCGTCGGGAACTAGGAAGCGCCATTGACCCCGTAAGTATCCGGGAAAACATTGAAGATTACTTAGAAAAGATCCGTCCTCCAGAAATCGATGTGTCAAAGATTCGGAGTGATTTTGAAAATTTACTCAACGATCCGCAGTTAAAAGCGATCGCAGGGACTCCAGATATCCGCAACATCGACCGCCAAAAGTTCATCGAGTTAGTCAGCAGCCGTACCGACCTTTCCAAAAAAGACGTTAGCCGCATTGCTGATACGTTGTATAAAGTTTGGCAGCAAGTGGTAAGTCAGCAACCACCCACGGAAGACCGTTTGGGTGAGTTGATGGATTATCTGAAATCACTTCCACCAGGACAAAGTAAAACGGATGAACTCAACGCCAAGCTGGATCGGTTAGTCGCAGAAAAGGGTGGTTCCAAAGAATCTGACCAAAAGGCAGCTACGGGGCCAATTCAAAGTACACTCCAGCAAGGACTATCTGCCTTAACCGGCATTGTGTTGGGAAGAACAGATTTGTCTGATTTGGATGTAGAAAAAATCTTGCGTAGCCTCACCACTGCCAAAGATAAAGTCACCCAAGAAGCAGATAAGCTAGGGTTGCCAACACCATCGCAACCTTATAGTCCGATTCGGGCTGATGTCGAAAATTACCTCTACAACACTTATGCTTGGCAACTGAGTCCAGAAAAAATCACTCAGGAATTTCATGATGTCATCTACGACCCCGCAGCTGACCCTGGAATAGTCCGCAGGGAACTAGAACGACTATCTCGTAATGATTTCGCCAAAATCCTCCAACAGCGGGGATTGCTCACTCAAGGACAAATTCAGCGCATTGCCGATCGGTTAGAAACTGTCCGTAAAGAAGTGCTAGTGACAGTGAGAGCGAACGAAGAAAGAGATATAGTCCAAGACTTGCAACGCGCAGTGGAAAGTTATCTGCTCGTTACTCCAAAAGCAGATTTTACAGCCGAAGGCATTGAGCAGAATTTCAAACCTCTGTTGCAAGACCCAGAGGCAGATTATGAAACTCTGACATTGCGATTGGCGCAGGTTGAAAGGCAGGAAATTCGGGAGATATTGCTGCAACGTAATGATGTCCAGCTATATGAAGTAGACACCATTCTGGATGAGTTGGAAAAACAACGCGATCGCGTCTTGGTAGAATCCAAAGGACTAGCTGAACAGGCACAATATCAAGCAGAAACCCTGTGGCTGAATGTAGAATCATATCTGCGTAACACCGGAAAATCAGAACTGAATCCTGATGCCATCCGCGCCGACTTCAAAAAGTTACTGGAAGATCCCCAAGGTGGAATCACCTCAATTCGGGCGCGATTGTCTCGCTTTGACCGCGATACCTTAGTGCAATTGTTGAATCAGCGGGAAGATTTGAGTGAAGATCAAATTAATCAAATCATCAATACTGCTGAGGAGTCATGGCATAGTATTCGCCACACACCTCAAGCTTTAGCAGATAAGGCGAAAGAGCAATACGACTCTGTTACCACCACGATCGCAGATTATCTCCGGAATACTGGTAAACAAGAATTGAATCCAGAAGGTATTCAACGAGATTTGACCAGATTGTTTGAAAATCCCAAAGAAGGAGCCGTAGCCCTACGCCGTCGGTTGTCGCAGGTAGACCGGGATACACTGGTGAAGTTGCTTAGTCAACGTCAAGATTTGAGTGAAGAACAAGTCAATGAAATCATTGATTCCACCCAAACTTCGATTCGCAACTTTGTACGTGCGCCTCGTCGCCTTGCTAGCCGCACACAGCAAAGAGTGGAAACATTCAAAGGTTATGTGGAAGAGTATCTGCGCCAAACAGGCAAAGAAGAACTCAATCCTGAAGGTATCAAACGCGACTTGCAATTATTGTTGCATGATCCACGAGTCGGGGTGGAAAGTTTTAGCGATCGCCTTTCCCATTTTGACCGTTCTACCATCATCGCCCTGCTGAAAATTCGGGAAGATATTTCTGATGAAGAAGCGGCGCGGATTGCCGACAACATTGTATCTGTAAGGGATCAATTTGTAGAACAAGTGCGGAATATTCAACGAGGCATTCAAGATGCAATTGATGGGGTTTTTGGCCGCATTCGCAACTACCTGAACTCCTTGGATCGCCCGGAACTTAACTATGACAGTATCAAGCACGATGTTCGCACATTTTTTGACGATCCCCAGGCGGGATTTGATGCTCTGCGCGATCGCCTATCCTCTTTTGACCGTGATACCCTAGTGGCAATTATGAGTTCTCGTGAGGACATCTCCGAGGAAGATGCCAACCGGATCATCGACCAAATTGAACGGGCCCGCAACACAGTATTACAACGTGCAGAACGCATACAGCACGAAGCCCAACGCCGCCTAGAACAGGTGAAACATCAAGCCCAGCGGCAAGCAGAAGAAACCCGCAAAGCCGCAGCTACAGCAGCTTGGTGGCTGTTTGCCACAGCACTCGTCTCCGCGATTTTCTCTGCATTAGGAGGAGCGATCGCTGTAATTGCGCTGTAGTTTAAGTTGTCTCCGCTAACTTTTAAGCCTCCCGGTATGGGAGGCTTTTTTGTATTTAGGACTTACGCTGTAGGGTTAATTCATGAACATTGGTTTCAAGTTAAGCTTAAACGCTTATCCCACATACGTTTTACCCCCCTTAATCCCCCCTTGTAAAGGCTACGGTGTATACACAAGTCAAATTACCCCCCTTAATCCCCCCTTGGAAAGGGGGGAAACAAGAAAATCTAGTTCCCTCCCCTTTACAAGGGGAGGGTTAGGGTGGGGTAAACCCTTGGTTAATCAGCTATTTCATACTTGTGTATACACCGTAGCTTGTAAAGGGGGGAAACAAGAAAATCTAGTTCCCTCCCCTTTACAAGGGGAGGGTTAGGGTGGGGTAACGCGGTGATGGGATGCGAGTGAACTCAATATCACGAGTGGGGGCGCACAGCTGGTGCACGCCCCCACGAATGAATGTATTCCACTGAATTGAAATATATGATTTAAATAACTGAACTGCTCAAAAACACAATGCCGATCGCACATAAAGCGAAACCAGCAATGGTAATTTTCCAGGGTAAAGTTCGGTTAATTTCTCCCATACCCATTGCAACACCAATTTGTCTGGCACTCATGGCAACTGCAAACAGAGTTAAGGTCATACCTACTATATAGGCAATTAATGGTATCGTTCCTGCCCCAATAATAGATTCAGCAACAGTGTAACCCTGAAATAAACCAGCACTGATGCCCATCAGAGCAAGTACCACAAAGTTTGGTTGATTTGGCATCATCAGCATAGTACTAAAAATGATCGTAGAAATAGCGATCGCTATTTCTACACCTGGAAAATTTAGCTGGAATAAATGAATTACAATGCCCAATATTGCTGCTAAGGTAAAACATCCAACTATCACAACACCACGAATAAACACAGATGAGAGTAAGCCAATAGCAACAATACCAACTAAACAATCCAAGCCAATTACTGGATCTGCCAGTCCCCAGAGAAAGCCTTCCCAGTAGTTAGAGATGGTATGGTCAACTGGTGTTCCACTTAATGAACTCAGCAAGCTAATTAAAATTAGAACTGCGATCGCCCCAATATGGCGATACATTAAATTCGAGGTATAAAATTCCCGTGAAGTACGGAATGGGGATAATTTAGTTTTGAACATCACTATATGCCAAATTAGTTTTTTCGGTAATTTATACTACCCACTTACCCCAAAAAACTAACGTGGTAATTACGCTAGATGGTACTAGCTTCATCTAATTCAGTATTCAGTGCTGAGTAAGTTGTAATTTAATGTGAAGTTGCACATATCTCGATCCCCCTAAATCCCCCTTAAAAAGGGGGACTTTGATAGATGTTTTTCCAGTTCCCCCCTTTTTAAGGGGGGCTAGGGGGGATCTAATTCTATCCAGCTTCATACAAAATTGGTATAAGTTGTAATTTACTCAGCAAGTACACTGAATCAGTGGTTGAAGATATCACCGCAGTAATTCCTCAACTTGATGTTGGCTCCACAAAGTTCTGTATAAACCCTGTTGTTGTAAAAGTTCTAAATGATTTCCGATCTGAACAATTTTTCCCTTTTCCATCACAAAAATTCGATCAGCCGCCGCCGCTGCTGATAATTGATGGGTAATAAAAATTACTGTTTTGCGGTCTGTACCACTGGAAAGATTGTTGAGGATTTGTGTGGCTGTTTGATTATCCACACTAGAGAGAGCATCATCTAAAATTAACACTGGCGCATTGACCAGCATTGCCCTAGCTAAAGCAGTCCGTTGCCGCTGACCGCCAGAAAGAGTAATACCGCGTTCACCAACAATAGTTTCGTATTGCTGGGGAAAATTGTTAATTTCTGATTCAATTTGAGCAAGTTTAGCAACATATTCTATCTGCTCTTGTTCGCTAACTGGATCGCCATAACGGATATTATTTTTGATTGTGGTGCTAAATAGAAAGCTATCTTGAGGAACGTAGGCGATCGCACTTCGTAAATCTGTCAAAGCTATTTTAGTAATATCCAGCCCATCTAAAAACAACTGTCCTGATTCAATATCCAGCAAGCGCGGCAAAGCATTGGCCAAAGTCGATTTCCCCGAACCAATTGCCCCAACAATCGCTACAGTTTCTCCAGGAGCAATGGTAAAGTTAATATTTGCTAAAGCTGGAGTAGTGGAACCAGGGTAATTGTAAGTGAGATTTTTAGCTGTTAGTTCCCCTTTAAGTTCAGCCATCGGTAGATGTATCGCATCGGCTGCATCTTTAACTTTCGGTGTGACAGAGAGAATAGATTCAAGGCGATCTATACTAACTTCACCTCGTTGGTAGGCAGTAATTGTGAATCCTAAAAGGGCTGTGGGGAAAACCAGACGCTCGACATAAATTAACAGTGCTAAAAAGTCCCCAACCTGAAGGGTTCCAGAAGACATCCGCGCCGCCCCTAGCCAGATAATCACCAGTGAACTGACATTAGCCAGCCCGCCAATTAACGGAAACAGCGTATTTCGGATTTTTGCCAGTTCTAAGTTAGCAGTCAATAACTGCTGATTTTTCTTAGCAAAAGCTCGACGCTCATTAGCTTCCTGGGCGTAGATTTTAATTAAGGCAATGCCACTGATATCCTCCTGAATGAGTTCGCTGATGTCAGAGAGTTGCTCTTGGACTGCTGCTTGTTGTTTGCGTAAGCGATCGCTAAACAGACTCACCAGCAAGAGCATAAAAGGGTACACTGCCAGGGAGGCTAGTGTGAGATCCACACTAATGGCCAGCATTACAGGCAGTGTCAGGGCGTAGGCAAATACTGTGTTTGCCAAACTCAAAACTGCAAAACCCAATAAACGCTTGATATTGTCCACATCACTGGTAGCCCGATTAATCAAATCGCCAGCAGTATTACTGGCAAAATAAGCCGGTTCCAGCTTGAGTAAGTGTTCAAAAATCCGTTGTTTCAGGTCAAATTCTACCTGCCGCCCCACCCCAAATAGCCAAATGCGGGATGCCATCCGCATTAGCCACATTGCTGAACTAAGCAAGACAATGATCACTACGTAATGTAGTATTTGGTTCCAACTGAAGGTTGTCGAGAGTTTATCGACACCAGCACGAATCAACCAAGGGATATAAACACCCAGTGCATTCACAGACAACAAAGCCAGAATGCCCAAGGACATTTCCTGCCAATGGGGTCGTAGGTAAGCACCGAGTTTAGCGAGTCGTCGAGATTTTGCCATTCAAGCAATTTTGCAACTTTATCATCATAGATTAACTGCTAGTCCCAGCAGACAGCTATGCAGAGGGAATAGGGAATGGGGAAGGGTAAAAACCTATTTGGAGACAGTGGGCTAACTAATTCAACCCTTTGCCCTTTGCCCTTTACCCTTTACCCTTTACCCCTTTTTTTACTTTATTACCGCTGAACACGCAAGAACCTGTAAACTTCAGCGAGATAACTTTCCCAAGTTCTTGTTGTCAATAGCAACGTTTCTGAATTTGGTACAAAGTCTTCAAGCCGTAACCCGCGTGTGCGAATATCTTGAGGATTTCCTTGTAATAGGTAGGGAGGCACTCTCAAATTATAAGAAAGAATGCTATCCCCAGTCACATCAGAGATATTCACGGCAGTGGTTGGTTGCCCTAATGCTACCAGTGTCCCAGATATTGGTGCGGCACTTGCTACAGATGTTTCACCCGTCATTGCTAGAGGTGCTCTATAAAGAAAATAGGCGACTGCTGGTGTACTTGCCAACAGCAAAATCGTCAGTGCCCAACCTATCAGGTATCCTCCTGGTTTATCTATTCCACCTCCTTTGATCTTCTGAGCTGCAAGAATCATCAGTAAAACAGAAGCTCCTAGAGGCTTGAGTGGAAAAGATATCATCCTCCACAACGACGCCACAGCTGGTTCGTTGGGGTTAAGAAATGACAGGGCTACGATTACCAAGATAACGACTAAGATTAATCGCCCTACAAAAGTTCCAGAGGGATAAAATCGCTGGAACAGAGAATATACGATAGTGCCAATCAGCAGCCACAGCAGTACTCGACTTAGCAATAGAAACATAGATTAACTCTCAAATTTTCTGGTGCGGTGAGCCAGTGTGGTGGTGAGGCAGTTCACTTTAATCGGGGTTTTCACGCCACTTCCTTCAACGGGAGGTAACCCCCGCAACGGAGTGGCTTCCCAGAAGGAACTGCCGTGCATAATTTCCCTGGATAAAACAACTGGCGACTTCCTAGCTTTAGCGACGCTATAAGCGTCACCCGTAAGGGCCAACCTAGAGGTTCCGGGAAATGGATTTATTTGATTGTCAAATTGTAATCGCACTGTTTGACTTAAAATACTTCAAACCTCACACCCAAAGACTACTACCGTCGTAGTGATTTTAGTGCAATTTTTTGACACTGCGCCTATTATTTATAATTTTCCAGAAGAGTAATGTAGCACCGGTAAACTAAATTAATTGAGTAATCCACTCAAAAGGAAAAACTATGTCGCCTGGAAAGCCTACCATTTTGGTAACAGGGGGAGCTGGATATATTGGTTCCCATACAGTGCTTGCCTTGAAGCAAGCGGGTTATAACGTTGTCATACTTGATAATTTGGTCTATGGGCATCGTGACCTTGTAGAAAAGGTTTTAGAGGTAGAACTGATCGTTGGGGATACAGGCGATCGCACTTTGCTAGATGACATATTTAAAACCCACGATATTTCTGCTGTGATGCACTTTTCTGCTTACGCCTACGTAGGAGAATCGGTGACTGACCCAGCCAAATATTACCGAAATAATGTCCTTGGTACTTTCACCCTGTTAGAAGCGATGCTGGCGGCATCTGTGAAGAAATTTGTCTTTTCTTCTACCTGTGCCACCTACGGGGTACCAGAATTCGTGCCCATTCCAGAAACCCATCCCCAAAATCCGATTAATCCTTATGGCGCTACAAAGCTAATGGTAGAGCGGATTCTCTCTGATTTTGATGTTGCTTACGGTTTCCAATCAGTGCGTTTCCGCTATTTTAATGCTGCTGGTGCTAATCCCAATGGCTTACTGGGCGAGGATCACAACCCAGAAACCCATTTGATTCCCTTGGTGCTAATGACCGCTTTAGGTAAAAGAGAATCCATCTCAATTTTCGGCACCGATTACCCCACACCCGATGGTACTTGTATTCGCGATTATATTCATGTCAACGATTTAGCAGATGCCCATATTTTGGGATTGGAATATTTATTAAAAGGTGGCGATAGCGAAGTTTTTAATTTGGGTAATGGCAGCGGTTTCTCCGTCAGAGAAGTCATTGCCGCAGCCGAACAGATAACAGGAATTTCCATACCAGTAGAAGAACGCGATCGCCGTCCTGGCGATCCCCCAATTCTCATCGGTACCAGCGAGAAAGCCAGAACAATCTTAGGCTGGAAACCTCAGTATCTATCCATCCAAGATATTGTCACTCATGCGTGGCAGTGGCATCAAAAGCGACACAAGTAGGAGGGGAATGGGGAATGGGGAATGGGAAAGAATAATAATTATTTGCTTCCCCTGCTTCCCCTGCTCCCCCTGCTTCCTCATCTCCCTACTTACTCCCCACTCCGCCTCATATTTTGCAGTACAACAACTAATATGCCGATAAATCCGAGGATTGGAAGTGCGATCGCCCAAGTTGGTAATTTTTGAGATTCACCCTCTACTAAATCACCATTGACATCCCGTAGGTTTCGTGAGTTCTGTGTAGATCCACCTGCTACAGTAACTTCAAATTTTAAATTAAAGGGTTTGAATCTTGCCCCGGAGGCTGGTTTCCCATTTAGTTGCAACTCATAAATCCCTGGCTTGGGAAAGACAACTTCCGCCCCTGGGATGCCTTTGTAGCGTTCAGCTGACACAGGTTCTAACTGTGGTTCTAGGAGTGGTGGCTCTCCGGCTGCGTATGGTTGGGCATAAACAGCCAACTCACAATTACACTGTGAGAGGGGAATCACCCTTCCACCTCTGCGGGTAAGGGCAAACCAAGCTTGAGAGGATTCTCCAGCACGAGGATTATCATTTGGTTCAATGTGGATAGTACCGCCGACATCTCCGGATACTTCCACTTTATGAGCAGATGCAGGGTGCAGATTAGTTATTGATATAACTAAGCAACTCAGGAATAATAAATACTTTATTGTTCCTTGACTCTGCCAAAAAATGTTTTTGAGCGGGTAATGCCTCTGTTTTTGACTCGTTGAGATGGAGTCAGAAAATAAGGATAATTTACCGCGATTTGGTTGGGGGAACATAAAACTTTTCTACGGCTAACTTTGACCAAAAAAAGCGCGATCGCACCATCAATACACCGAGGGTGATAATTCCCATCAGTACTGCTGCTAATTTATTTCCCCAAGTTGATTGCAAGGAACCCAGGTAATGGGAACCAATCAACACAGCATGAATGGCACTCAAGAGCAAGGCTGGCACACCCAATAGATGAATCTGTCGCCAACGCTTGCCCAAAGATTTTTGCAAAGATTCCCAACTTGTTAAAGCGGCGGGGGACATTAATACCAATGCTACAGCACCCGCAGCCATACCCCACTGAAATTCTGGCGGCAGAAAAGAAAAGGCAGCAAAATTCCATTGCAATGAGTGTTCTATCATGTGGACGGTGTGAACCACAGAAAGCACAAAAGATCCCACTCCCAAGCCCCGGCGATAACGCAGTGGTGAAGCCCATAAGCCACTAATGGGACGCGCAATTAGCGCCAAAATTAAACAAATTAAAGCGGCGTGTCCGGTGTAATCTACCATTGTATCACCAGTCCGCAATAAGGTGATAACACCAATGGTGAGCGTCACCCAACCGCCTAATCGAAACAACTGACTGCGCCTGTCTTTACTTACCAATGATGTTGAAACGCCTACACCTAGCATTGTGGGTAAGGTTCCCAAGCCAAAAGCCAGCATAGTAGCTGTACCCATCCACAAATTGCCAGTTTCAGCGGCTTTTATTTGGGCAGCATACAGGAAACCACAGGGCATTAAACCCCAAGTCATCCCCAAAAGCATTGGTGTCCACCATTTGGTTTTTAAGGAAAGCTTAACCATTCCGGTGCTGAGGCGATCGTGTAAACTACCTTGCGATAGGGGGTGTAATACGGGAATGCGCGGTAGTAAATCGGGTTTTATTTGTCCTAATCCAAACCAAATCAGCATCACACCAGTTAGAATTGCCATCCAGCGCCGGAAGTCACTACCAACACCAGCTAGCTGTCCACCTTGTAGCAATACCGAACCCAGCGCCCCAATGCCAGCACCGACTAGAGCATAGCTCAACATCCGCCCTAGATTTAGCAGGATATGAAATTTTAATTGCTGTTGCCAAGTGTCGGACTTTTCTAAGGTTGATGTCCGTCCCAAGGAGACTGTTGGCGCTATTTTTGGCTGATGAGACAGGGAAAACGCAACTGTTAAAGGGCCACACATCCCAAAGCAATGTCCAAAACTCCCCAGGAACCCCAGGATTGAAATCAGCAGTAAATCTACCATAAAAAAAGTCCTGAGTTCTGGGTCATGAGTCCTGAGTCTAAAAATAAAGATTTTGAAGAATTAAGAAGAACTTTTTTTCTCTTCTTCTTTGCTCAGTACTGAGTACTCAGCACTCCTCTAGTGCGGCACTCTAACTGAAGTTGCGATCGCTGTCAAAAGACAAAGCGTCAAACTCGATGTTTACTTATGAGGAAAGAAGAAAGCAAATATACCTGGCGATTAGAAATCGTGATAAGTACTTTTCCCTTAGAGCCTATTTTAAAGTAAATATTAAGTAGAGTATATTACGGCTGTGTAGGTATTGGATGGTTTGAGAAAATCTCTATTTGTTGCATTTTTATTGACTTGAAAGTTTGAAACTGATATTAAATAATCATTGCTAGTTTGTTCTAATAAAAGGAATTTGTATTGAGGCTTTTAATTAACAATAAAGTTGTCAATCTAGCAGTAAACTCTTGATTTTACTAAAATAAACGAAAAACTTATGTAGTAAGATTTAACTAAAATTTTAAACAATTATTTTTTAGTGTATATTATAGTCAAAATCAATGACTTACTTAACTATAAATTAGAAATTTTCTTAAAGTTAAATAAGTATTAGGCGAATATCTTTAAAAAGACAAAAGCTTTATTTATTAACTTTTGCCATTTCAAATCAATAGTTAATAACTAAGGCTGAAATAATTTTAATACTTACAGAAAATTGCAAGTAAATGAGGTACACAATGCATGAGTTTAATCAGATATAAACCTTGTCTACCTTGAGAACCGTAGTGTAGTTTTGTAGGTTGGGTGCAGCGATAGCGTAACCCAACATAAAATTTGGTGGTAATGTTGGGTTGCGTTTCACTCCACCCAACCTACATAAATATATCTTTTAAAAAACTCTAGGTTTCAACATAGATGAGGTTTAAACAATTTTTAACTCTACCTTATGCCTAAAAATACGTACTTTTGTACTTCCTTTATGCAAAAGAGAACTACTGCAATAAATCTTTGATTTGCACTTGCCCAGTTATTTTTAAAAATGCTCAAATACATTAAAAACCTATTATGCAAAACACAATTTTAACGGCAGCAATTTTCTTATTTTCATTCATGTTTACACTGAAGGTAGAAGCTGCTGATTTTGAACAGATTTATGTGTTTGGTGACAGTTATTCTGATAATGGGAATTTTTACAAGATCACAAAAAGTGAATTGGGTATAGGTATTCCCCCCCAACCTTACAAAGATGGGCGTTTTTCTAATGGGCCAGTCTGGGTGGAATATCTTGCACAAGATATGGGCTTAAATCCCTCTAACATTACTAACCTTGCTGTTGGTGGTGCTGAATCTGGGTTATATAACGTTACTATACCTCCTATACCTGGTTTATATTTAACAGGAGTCTTATCTCAGATTAAGAAATTTACAGCAGTTAATAAGTCGGTTAACCCAAATGCGCTTTATATCGTGTGGGGCGGTACGAATGATTTCCTTTACTCTCAAAGTGCTGTAAATCCTAGCCAACCAGTTACAAATATATCAACAGCGGTGCGTGCTCTTGCCAATGTTGGGGCTAAAAATATCCTAGTGGCTAATTTATTCAATTTGGGAAACTTACCGGGTACAAGAAATAGTTCAACCTCCACACAACTCAACGATTCGACCACTGAATATAATGTCGAGTTGATTAAAAGCCTAAATTCTTTAAGCCAAGAACTAAATAATGTAAACATCATTTTTTTAGATGTTAATTATTTATTTAAACAACTTTTAGCTAATTCTAGACAATATGAGTTTACAAATGTACTCGACTCTTGCATAGGAAACTCCGTTTTAATAACTATACCAGCTTCTACTCCATCATTTGAATGTAAAGCCAACCCAGATAGGTTCTTATTCTGGGACAGCATCCATCCTACAACTGCTGGTCATAAAATTATCGCGGAATATGCAGCTTCAGTGTTAAAGTCTCAACCTATCTTGAAGTCTTTTAAGAAATTAGGAAAATCTAGAAAATAGAACTATTTCTTGAAAGAGGCAGAAGTAGGAAATCAGGATTTCTTCGGACTGGCTGGAAGTAAAGGAACAATTTCAGCGCACACAGAACAACAAAAAACTACTGAGACTTCATGAGAAAATTTTGATGTTGATCTAGACGATGATTAATTCATTCTGACTGGGAATTTGCGCTACCTTAAGTCAGAAAGCCAAGGATAAATTACATGAAAAAATGGATTTGGCTGATGCTGTTGGTGCTGATGGCAGTTGCGGTGGTGGGTAGCAGAGGTAGCACATTTTTTGAACAGCGTCCCTCACCAGAAATTGTTCAAAGCATTCCAGTGGAAACACTCCAACCACAGCCAGAGTTACAGGAAGTTGACAATACCCTACAAGTGTCTTCTGACAAGCTGTTAAACCATATCCAAAAGTTAAATTTTCAGCGCTACACAACAAAAGAGCGATCGCTTACTCGCACTTATATCACAACTGAACTCACAAAATTAGGCTGGAAACCTAAATTAGAAAACTTCTCTGAGGGTGTGAATATTTTTGCCGAACGCCCAGGAACGAGCATTGCCGCTAAAGCAATTCTTGTGGGAGCGCATTACGACACTGTTGCTTCATCCCCCGGTGCTGATGATAATGCCAGCGGTATAGCCGTATTGCTGGAAGTCGCTCGGTTACTAGGTTCTCGCCCCACGCCACGGACGTTACAGCTAGCTTTTTTTGACCAGGAAGAAATAGGACTTTTGGGTAGTCAGGCTTTTGTGAGCAAGACAGCACGCTTGCAAAATTTAGGCGGAGCGATCGTTATGGATATGGTAGGTTATGCATGTTACACTCCTGGGTGTCAAAAATACCCTGCTGGATTGCCTGTTACCCCACCTAGCGACAAGGGCGACTTTTTGGCAGTAGTTGGTGATACAGAACATTTGCCTTTACTGAATGCCTTTCAAAACTCGCAGAATGTCCCCTCAATCGCCCTGAATAAAGAAGAATCAAATCTGCCAGCAATCTTGACACTGCCGATTCCTTTTAAAGGTTTACTGACACCCGATACCCTACGCAGCGACCATGCACCATTTTGGTATCAAGGCGTGGGTGCTGTGCTGGTCACAGACACCGCAAATTTACGTACTCCCCACTATCATCAACCTAGCGATGTTCCAGCGACTATCGAGCGCTCGTTCTTCACAGGAGCAGCACAGATTGTAGTCAATGCGACTACTGCCTTGTTAGAGAAGACCGAAGTTTTGGAAACTCAACCACCAAACTGATTCATAAATTATGAATTATCTTGACTAGTAGTTCGCCAAGTGAACTTGGCGGGGTAAAGGGGAAGGGGGAATGGGTAAAGGGTTTAAATCCCTTACCCTTTTCCCTTTCCCCTTTCCCCAGTCCTCACTTAGCATTTTTGGGTTGGCAGACTATTAGTACAGCACAGCGGAAATAAACCACCCATTCCCAATCAACAAAACCCTTACGCTGTCTTCATTTTTAATTTTTAATTTTTAATTTTTAATTCCGCCTTGCGGTACTAGTGTTTGGTTCAGGGAAAGTTAACGTCCAGTTATCTTTATTGTTGAGGTCGAAGTACAAACCTTGGAGAATGAGTCGCAGAGCTGTTCGAGTTCTAATAAATTTCCTCACCAGATAAGTGCCTGGTTCAGCCAAGATATCATTAAAGTTTTTTCTATAACCAAATTGTTTTGAACAATAACTGCCAGCACCTTGGACTGTTAACACAAAAAATGGAGATTGTTTGTATTCATCAGGAATCATAAATATTCCATATACATGGTGACGGCCACGCCACGGCTGAACAATAACTTTAGTAGCGCGTACTTGGAATTTTGTAGTTTTTGATGTGAGAAAAGTCTCGAAATTGCAATCAGAGTTATTCACAGGCCACCACAGTGTAATAATACTCAGGGAGAGCAGCAAAATTAAAATATAGCGGAGTCTGTGACGCATAAATCTAAGAAAAAGTTTTGAGGCGGCTGGTAGAATTTGATGAGTAATGATAATGCAGCGACAGCAGTAAGACTATCCACCTGCAACACCTCTGCAACACTTTCTAAAAGTCATTTTTAGATTAAGGGGGGTAATTCTACTTGTGTATACACGGTAGCTTTTTAAGGGGGCTAGGGGGGATCTAAAAGTGCCTAAAATCACAGTGGAATACTTTTAAAATAACCTCTAAATCGGCAGGCGGCTTATTCCTTCCATCCCTCTTGTTGAGATGGAATTACCACTATTTTTTTGACCCCATACATAATCTAGTTACTTTGAATAAATAATTTTTGATTGTCGCTGTTACAGTATTAAACCTAGCTGAGAAACAATCGAGCTTTTGTGGCTGTTAACACTGATTTATGCTCAATTTTTTAGCTGTAATAAATTCTACAATTTGTTGCTTTTGTTATGCTTTTGATGTGGCTCTGTTTGGATCAGCAGTTACTTTGAGGAGATCAGGGCGTAGGCATAGCCCGTCGTAAACATCGCAATCAAGTTCAGGAAAAAATCTACTTTTATTTTTAGGCAATTAATGGGGTAGTCAAATACACAAATATCCGTTATATTCCCGTAAGTAACACTTGGTATAAATATTTATGGGAATAAGTTGGGGAAGTCTTAAGACAGTTGCGGGTTTCTTTGGTGCGATTATACTTACATCGTTCGGGACAAATGCTTCGGCCATTGCGGCTGACACAGTTGTGGTGCGTTTGGGTTTATTTACAGAATCCATCTCTCTTGCTGAGTTGCAAAAGGCTGCAAAAACTGGAAAATTACCTGGAAGTTTGCAGCCTTACGCTAAAGGATTATCTGAAGAACAACGCCGCTTTTTCTTAGGGGCGCTGGGTATGAATATACCGATGAATGTTGTCACCATTAATCGGTTAGTTAATACCCAGATTGGCACAACTATTCTCAATGACTTTGCTACAGCTTTAGCGCGAAAGGACAAAGCTGGGGTACAAGCACTGAGAGCAGGATTAGTATTAGGCTCTACTGCACCGCAGGGTCTTTCTATACTGAGTTTTATCGCCGCTTATCCCAGCAAACGCCTAGAAATTGATTTGCCACAGGCTTTTGTGGTTGCAGGGAGTTTGAATACAGCTTTTTGGCGTACTCAACAATTTATGCTAGCGATCGCTCCCCAACTCGACCCCATAACACCACAGCCTAGAACACCACAGGTTGCTTTCCCTTTTGATCCTAGTCAACCAGGAAGCGCCCAAGTAAAAATACTCAACTTAAGCCTAAATGACCAAAAGCGCGATCGCAAAATCCCAGTTGATGTTTACTGGTCAACTGCTGCAACTCCCGACAAACCCGTAATTGTCTTTTCTCACGGCTTCGGTTCAGTCCGCACGGACTTGCGTTACCTAGCAGAACATTTTGCATCCCACGGTTATGTAGTAGCAGCTTTAGAACATCCCGGTAGTAATGAGGCAAATACTAATTTGGCATTACAAGGTAAAACCAGAATTGTAAAGCCTCAAGAGTTTTTGTATCGCCCTCAAGATATTAGTTTTGTTCTCGACGAATTAGAAAAGCTCAACCAAACGGCTAATAATCCCCTTGTTGGGAAACTTGCGACTACAAACGCGATGGTTGTTGGCTATTCTTTTGGTGGTGGTACAGCTTTAACAATTGCTGGAGCCGAGTTACAACTGGAACAACTCAAACAACGCTGCAAAAAAAACTTGACTAGCTTGAGTCTGGCGGAAGGTATGCAGTGCATCGCTGAAGAATTGCCAGAAAATAGCTATCAACTACGGGATACTAGAATCAAACAGGCGATCGCTCTTAATCCAACAACTTCTCTGATTTTTGGCAAAACTGGGTTAACTAAGGTGCAAGTTCCTACCCTAGTGTTAGCAGGTTCCGCAGATAAAACCACCCCAGCTTTAACTGAACAGATTGTGGGATTTGACAAAATTCCATCCCCCAAATGGCTAGCTGGTATACTTGGGGGTACTCATCTAAGTGTAAAAGATCCCAGTACCACTTTGGATCAGGCAGGACAACCGAATACACCGATTAGTGGCGGTGAAGTTGTGGGTGAACAAGCCGCTGATGTACGTAAGTACGTTAAAGCTATAGCTTTGGCCTTTGCCGCACAGATGACTCCAGAAGCTAAAAACTACGCTGTGTTTCTGACATCAGATTATGCCCAGTTTGCTTCAACTCCCGCATTCCCATTTCGCTTAATTACCCAGATTCCTCCTGATGCTATGGCAGTAGTGAAAGAATTTGTTGATAAATAAGGCCTTCCAATTCAAAAAATATCCAATTTGTTTATCAGGGAACCAGTGCGTTGCCAAGATTTGTCTGAGGGTCGGTTTCCCCCAATAGCACAGCCTCTACTCCATGAGAGGCTGTGCCAATAAGTCTGCATACCTCTACGAAGAAAGAAGCTTTAACAGTAGAGATACGGGGAACACTAGAAGCCGCAGATCATCCAGCCTCCTCATCCCTTTGTCCTTTCAATAAAATTGGACTGAATTTTAATATTTTACTTCAATAAAATCATACTAACTTGATAATAGCTTTACAGTTGTTATCCAGTCAATATTAAAATTTTACAGTAAGAATAAGTATTTAGATATAAACTTTATAATTGTTTTGTTAAAAATAATAGAAACTTAAGAGTGTAAAAAAATCCGAACATCTACTGGATAATACATATGTATTCTGACGAAAATGCCAAAAATTAATGAACACAAGTTACTTGATACAAAAATATGTTTGCGTATTGATTGGCGTAAAATTGTTTAAATTCACAAAAATGGTAGAAAAATTTTATCTACTACAAGCCACAGATGAAGCAAAAATAAAAAACTTCAAGGCTTGCTTTGTTTATTTAAATAATAATTAGTTCCCGATACATAATATTATAAAACTAATTTTGAATTCAGAATTAAACAATTATTCCATTTCACTCAAGCTCATGCAACTATATACAACTCGTGAAATCGAACAACTCCAGGAACACGAAGACCTTCCTTACTTAATTGAAATTATGGATTGGGTGAAAAATTTTTTAGGAAGACCTCATCCTAACTTAGGAAGAACCGGTGCAGTTTGCCCTTTTGTACCTTTATCTCTCAAGTCAAATACTATTCGTCTGGCAGTTATTCGCACAAAAGATTTGTATTCAGAACAATTAGAAGATGTTGTTGGACGCTACCGAGATATCTTTCTTGAGATGGATCTTAAAGAGCAGGAATTAGCAATCAATAAAGCTTTTT
The DNA here is from genome assembly GCF_048836525.1 of Nostoc sp. CALU 546. Taxonomy (NCBI): domain Bacteria; kingdom Bacillati; phylum Cyanobacteriota; class Cyanophyceae; order Nostocales; family Nostocaceae; genus Nostoc; species Nostoc sp. CALU 546. Next base: position 11,863 of record NZ_JAWJTF010000057.1, on the reverse strand, counting down.
TACTTATCTTTCCTGACGTTCATATAGAAGACGCTACTAAGCTAATAGATAGTGTCCAACAAAAACTTAAACCTTTGTTTGTTGAGTCAGGACTGATGATAGGAGAGTTTCATAAACGTAATGACAGTCCTGGTTTGCACAACCCAAACTTTCGTCCACTTCGTAGCCCTATTCCCTTGTTGGCTATCCGGTTTATGGTTGAAGCTGACCTTCCCTTTCTTCTGAGTCCGGCTGATCCACGCTTACGTATTCGGTATCTGGAAGCTTATTTAAAGCGTTTTGGTAATAAATTTATAGATGAAACAAAGTTTAAAAATGCCCATCAAGCATTGGCTTTAGCGAAGAAACAACTTCAAAAAGAAAATTTACTGAGTTATTGCATATAAATATCAAATATTTGAATAGGGGGTTGGGGACTGAGCAGCTAAAGTAATGATGCCAGGAAATTTTGCGATCGTATAGAATTATTTTTTGAATATGACTTTACTGAATTAGGACTTACGCAAACAATAGCTGAAACCCTTGTTTTACGGTAGTGGCAATTCATGCAGACGCATACTCCTAGGTCGAAGCAAGCTACAAGGAGCATCTCGTAGAGAAACGGCTTTCCCCTAAATGAATAAAGCGCCACCTCATATAGAATTGGTATAAGGACACTATTGTTTAATACATAAAAGCAAATAAATAAAATGGCAAAAGAAATAGAGCGGAAATATTTAGTGAGAGGAGATAGCTGGAGAGGATTAGCTGAGGGTAGTGTTTATCGTCAAGGATACATTGCCACACAAGACAAAGGGACTGTACGTATACGTATAGTAGGAGAAAAAAGTTATTTGACAATTAAAGGCCCTAATATTAAATATTCCAGATTAGAGTTTGAGTATCCTATTCCTCTTGAAGATGCTCAAGAAATGCTTGAGACATTGTGTGAACGTCCCTTTATAGAAAAAATCAGATATAAAATAGAATCAGGCGGTTTAATTTGGGAAATAGATGAGTTTGATGGTGTTAATAAAGGACTTATTTTAGCAGAAGTTGAACTCAGTGATGAGAACCAACAAATTGAACTACCAACCTGGATTGGAGAAGAAGTTTCTGATGACTTCAGATATTTCAACAGCAATCTAGTAAAACACCCTTTTTCACAATGGTAATGGCTGAAATATTGATGTTGAAGGAGGCAGGAGGCAGGAGGCAGGAGGCAGGAGGTTTTTTCACTTATAGGATTCAAACCCCTCCTGAAAAAGAGCCACCAAATTAAAAATTTGGAGTTCTTGTCTTAAACCCAAGGCCCTATGGTCGCGGGCTGTTACAGATAGCGCAGCGGTAGCTCATCCTGCCTTCTTCGATAAGCACACCCCTATAGGGAAGCAAGCTATACGCACCGTCTGCCATAATATAGCTATTTTTAATCCGGTGAAGTACAGGTGTGCAAATAGACCTAACCCCTTTCCGAAGGCGGGAAGGGGGAACAATTCAAAGCCTCTCTCCTAAAAGGCTACGGTGTACACACAAGTCGAAAAAAGCTTGATTTTCCATTCATTGTTTTCCCGTTGATCTCGTTCCCATGCTCTGCGTGGGAATGCCTGATTCTAGGCTCTATTGAGTCAGAGACTCAATGAATGCATTCCCAGTCTGAGACTGGGAACGAGGAAAAACGCTTATCAAGCTAGGTTTTTAGGACTTGTGTGTACACCGTAGCTCCTTTTAGGAGAGAGGTTTGGAGATAGGTCAAAATTGTACTTCACGCTTGTCGAGAACTGCTATAGCGTCATTACGAATTACGATTCACAAAATTAAAAAGGGGGATTTTGAGGATCGAAAGTTTTTGATACCGACAAGAGGACTTTTCAAACATCCTTTACGAGACACTACACAGACGCTTACGCCAGAAAATTTCCTAAGCCTGTAATGCCTTAAACCACTTATTCAAAACGGTGCTGATGGTTTTCTTAATTTGATGGTTACGACTCCACTTTTGGAATGCAATTTCATACTCTTCACCTTTGATTTGAAAAGTATTCCAGACATCCAGTCCTACAGGTAATCCGCAGAATAGTAAAATATACAGCGACCAAGAAATTCCGCCACCAGCAATTAAATCAATCAGTATAAAAAAACCATTGAAAATTGCATAATTGCCTATACGCTTCTGAAATCTTCTGATCCGGTAATCGTCAAAAGCTTTTCGCTGTTGGACTTGGCCCTGTTGGACTACCCAATCACGCTCTGCTAATTTTAAAGATTCAGGTGAAATTTCTAACTCAGCAGCAATTTCTAATATCTGTTCATAAGAAAATTCTGTGTCTTTGTCATCAGCTTGACGAGCGATCGCTAAGTGCAGAATTTGCTGAACATCTTCTTGGCTATAAGAGCGGAGGCTCTTGGGTTCAAATGTTGTCATAATTCTTTCTCTTAATATTACTTTCAATAGAAATTTGCTACCCGATAGATTTTCAGCAGCGACGCTAGTACTATTTCCATTATTCTTACATTAGCAAATCTAGATGCTGTCCTGCATTGAATGTATTGGATTTTTAACTTTGGGTAAAAAGGGTCTATCTCTCGTCTACTTTTGGTTGTCGATAGGCATAAATATCTTGAATAACTTGTACCCAACCGTTAGCCACAGATTCGAGGATGCGATCGCCTTTTTCTTTTGTTGCGGTTGTCGCGTCGCCAATCACTCCACTTTTACTGATATCTCGCGTCACCCAAGCCACAGGTAACTTACCCTCCCAACTCAGTAAACTACTTTCGGACTGTTCTGGTGGATATTCTGCAACAGCTTTCTCTAGCTTCACTTGTTCTGGCAAAATCGATAACATAATGCTAGTTTCAGCGTCTCCAGCGTGCATTCCTAGCGCTGCCTCTTTCGGAGTCAATAAATCTTTAGTTATATGAGGCACGCGCCAAGTAAACAAGGGGAATACCAAAAAGTCATCATATTTAACGTGCAAATCTCGCGCCGCCATTTGCATAACTTGGGGTTGTCCGCCGTGGGAGTTCATTAACACCAGTTTTCTAAAGCCAGCCCGGTAAATACTTTCTCCCACTTCCATAATGATTGCCGTGAGAGTTGCCGTACTCAGGGTAATCGTACCGGGAAAGTGCCAGTGTTCGTTAGATTTGCCATAATAAAGGTTTGGTAAAGCATAAGCGGGAATACTGGCATCCAGCTTTTCCATTGCTTTTCCCAGCACCCCCACACCGATCGCAGCATCTACAATCAAGGGTAGATGAGGGCCATGTTGCTCAATTGCCCCTACTGGCTGGATGATTACCACGTTTTCCTTATCTGGCATTGCCTGAATATCAGTCCAGGTAAGGTAGGGAAAAAAGCGTTCTGGTGGAATGAAACTATGCATATTAGTTAAATTTATATTTTAGGGCATTGGGAAAAAGGAGGCAGGAGGCAGAAGGCAGAAGTTTTTGAATTTTGAATTGATTTCTCCCCTATCTCCGCACTCCCCCCAATATAAAGACTCTCCAAACATCCAGATATTATCAAATTCAACAGAGCATAATAACGAAATAACGAACATTAACCAAGGATGTAACTTAATGGTTGAAGAAAATGGATCGATTCGTACCCTATCGGTTGATATTGGTGGTAGTGGCGTTAAGGCAATGGTTTTGGATATCACGGGGAATCCTGTAACCGAAAGAGTGCGTTTAGATACACCCCAACCTGCTACACCAGAGGTTGTAATTAATGCAATTGTTGTGTTGGCGGCGGCTCAAGGTGAATTTCATCGCGTTTCGGTCGGTTTTCCTGGTGTGGTGCGGTGTGGAGTCACGGAGACAGCGGTAAACTTACATCCAGATTGGATCGGATTTGATTTGGAAACAGCATTATTAAAACATTTAAACAAGCCTGTGCGGGTGATTAATGATGCAGATATGCAGGGGTTTGGTGCGATCGCAGGTAAAGGTCTAGAAATGGTGATTACTCTGGGTACAGGGTTTGGTTCAGCTTTATTTATAGATGGTAAACTGGTGCCGAATATGGAAATGGGGCATCATCCGTTTCGCAAAGGAGAGACTTTCGAGCAGCAGTTGGGGCGTGCAGAGTTAGAAAAAATTGGTGACAAAAGATGGAATAGGCGTTTAGAAAAAGCGATCGCATCCTTGCAACATCTGTTCAATTATGATTACCTTTACATTGGTGGTGGTGAAGCTGTGAGAGTGAATTTACAGCTACCGTTAAATGTCAAACTCATCCCCAATATCACTGGTTTATTAGGTGGTATTGCTTTATGGCGAGATGAGAAAAGGTAAAGTATTCAGAATTCAGAATTCTGATTCCTGTTTTATTAAGGTGCTTCTTTTCTCAAGATTTAAAAATGTTATAAAAATTAACATAAGCTAGGCAAGAGAATTGTATAGACATTTTTTCCGTGCCCCCGTGTAACTTTGTCATGCAGTAATCTAAACTCTAGTTAAAATTTAAGACCGTGCAACAACGTTGTGCGGTTTCATTATTTTGAAGCTAAAGTATGCGCTTTCCGAGAAAAATTTCCTAGAAAAGTAGATATTTAGGAATTATGGCTGAAGACTTCCAGAGTTTCTGAATTATGATTTCTGAATGCTGGCTTCTTCTTCAAAATAACCTCTGAGAGAGGACATTTTTTTTGTAATTAACAATTGATTTTGTTGTCAAATGTTGCATTGATGAATGCTTAAAAACCTGACTCAGTGAATATAGCAGTATTTTTTGTAGCAGTATAAATATGATAAAAGTAGCATCAGCATACCAAGCACCAGCCGAAGACAATTAGGCAAATTGGTTTCATGACATTCCCAGATGATCATATAGTATGTTATTGTCTAAACCGTTGATTTAAATATCATATTTGACAAATTGATGCCTGGATTAAAGATAAAAAAAGCACAAAGCTAATAATATTAGTCTGATTAAACGGAATGGGAGGTGAGAAAATATGAGCCTGATAATATTATCTGAAAAAATTAGTACATGATTTTTTATTTGGTCAGTATGAACTATCCCGGACAACAGCAATGTTGTTAGTTAAAAGAAATATTGCTTGAAGTAAAATGAACTACAATGAGTGAAATTGGCCTGATGATGACGGGCGTGTTAACAGTAAGACAAGCATCTGGGGCCAATTTGCCACAGCAGCAATTATTTCAGATGGAAAATGACGTAAACCAGTCAAAACAGAGTCAGTTAGAAATGACTGCTCAAGTCACACCACCTGAATTTATGCAGACAGATGAGGTTTCCCAGGCTTCTCCCTCAGCGATCGCACTAACAAAAGAACACATACTTAATAAAATCGGCAAAAATAATCAGTTCCTAGCTTCTTCCAACTTAGGTCAGCCTAAGAAATATGCTCAGGCTGGAGTTAGAATCCGTGTAAAGGCTACAGGACGTTTCCAGAAGTTTAGTAGCCAACCTATGCCGACTCTTTATTTCGGTAGCTCTGGCCTTACTGTCAGAGTCTTACAAAGGCTGTTAGTGTCTAATGGTTATGCCGTTAGAGTGGATGGGATTTATGGCGCACTGACAGAGACAGCTGTCAAAGCCTTTCAAAATCAACGGAATTTAGCAACAGATGGAGTAGTTGGTCAACGAACCTGGCGGGCGTTAACAATTTAGTCATTTGTCCTTAGCCCTTAGTCCTTGGCTAATGACAAATGACGAATGACAAACTATCGATACTGATGTTGCTCTAATAGCTGTTGCGCTCTTGGCTTGTAAATTAAATAGAACAAAGCCTCAATGTAGCGCAACAAATCTTCCCGATTTTCCTTTGAAGTAAAATTCCAGAAGCCGTAAATCCGTGCTAATGATAACAACTTGCTAGTGTGAATTTTCCAAGTATAGGTGGTGTAAACTCGGTCAATTCCTCGCTGGGAAATTTCACTCCAATAGTTAGGATTTTGTTCGCATTTAGTGATGAAGTCCACAATTTTAGTGGCTGTTTCCTCTAAATTTGTCGGGTTAATTAAAAATCCATTCACCTTATCTTGAATAATCTCCAATGGCCCGCCAAATTGTGTAGCAAAAGTAGGTAAGCCTGAAACCATCGCCTCTAAAATTGTCAAACCAAAAGCTTCAAATAAAGCTGGTTGGACAAAAATTCCCTGATGATCTGCAATAACTCGGTAAATTTCACCAGAATCATTTTTAGTCAGGCGCACACCCAGCCAACGAATCTTTCCGTGGAGATTGTACTGATCAATTATTTGGTAGAGTTTGATAATTTCGTCACGTTCTTCGTTGTCGCCTGATTCTTCAACGCGCAATTTACCCGCCACCAAAATTAAGTTGCAATGCTCTTGTAATTCTTTACTTTGACCAAAGCATTCAGCTAAACCTGTGAGGTTTTTGATGTGGTCAAGACGCGCCATTGAAAATAGAGGGCGCTTGTTAGGATCATCGAGTTTGCCAAATATTTGCGTGGGATCTTCCAGAGTAAAGAGTATTTCTGCAAGGCGTTGGCGATCGCTCTCCACCCGATCTTTAGTCCTGGTGTAAGGGAAGTAATTATTTTCGTTTACTCCAGGCGGCACAACATTAAATTTGGGACTAAATAATTCAATGCCATTGGTCACATGGTACAACTCCGGCATGGTGAAACACTTATAAGACTCATACTGTCCCACACTATCCGGTGTTCCGACAATTTCTTGATAGGTGCTGCTGATTACAAAATTGGCAGCATTCATGGCAATCAAGTCAGCTGTGAATTGCAAGGAAAAATGATATTTTTCTTCCAAATCTTGCCAGTAGAGGTTACTGAACAAGTATTTAGATTTTTCCAAAGCATGGGCAACATTACATTGGGTAACTTTCAATCGTCGCGCCAGCAAGAATGCCACTAAATTTCCATCAGTATAGTTTCCAACTATTAAGTCAGGTGTGCCGTGAAATTCTGCCCTTAGTTCTCTTTCTGAGTCAATGGCGAAAGTTTCTAGATAAGGCCAAAACTCAAACCGAGAAATCCAGTTTTGAGTCATGTTGGGATTAAATTCCCGTAAAGGTACTCGCAAAATCCAAGCGTTTTCAGTACCATAAACTTTTTCCAGTCGTTGATTGCACAAAGTACCATCACTGTTGGGAATTAAGCGGGTGAGAATAATCACCTTTGGCTCAACATTCAATCCCTCTAAACCAGCTAGCAAGACATCTTCTTGTAGCTGCTTCTCTAGACTCTTTGCCTGATCAAGGACGTAAACCACCTGACCACCGGTATCGGGACGCCCCAAAACGCCCTCTTGCCCAAACCAACCGTGAGCTGACACCAAGACGATTCTAAAAATCATCGGGATGCGAGAGATAAAGGCTTCTAGGGTTTGAGGATCGGCAGAATCAATCAATTCATCAAGAATATTTAGGGTTTCCCGGACTCGCCCTGCGGTATTACCCCAACCTGGTTCAAAACCCATTGACTGCAATTGGAATCGGAATTGTTCGTAGGGTTCTTCTTCGGGGCGATTATTAACAAAACCGATAGCTTTTTTTACTTGCTCGGAAAGTTGCTGTTGTGATTGAATGCGATCGTTGACCAGCAGTTGAACACCGTTGTATTGGTGCAGGCGCAAAAAATTCAATAAGCTGTCCAGCAATTGTTTGGAGTCTTGAAATATTTTGCTGGATAGATAGCGGTTGAGAAATTGTACTCCCTTACCAATATTTTTGGGGTCGCGGATGACTGGGGTGTAGTCATAAAACGGGCCGAAATCCAATTCTAGCAAGCCGCCGTCGTTAGGATGAGATTTGTCCACCAAGCGATCGCGCAAATCCAGCAAATCCTGCACCGTCATCGGCTCAATGCTCAAGTCTGATGTCAACCAATAAACTTCTTGGCTAGCAATCTTAGAACGGATAATGAAACAGAAGTTTGAGTCCTCCTGAATTATTTCCTGAGTATAGTAAATAAGTTTGCCTAACTCCGAGGAAGTATAAAAAGCTTCAGGTTTTTGGGACTTAGAACAATACTCACTATATACATTCAGTATGTCGTTCCGCAGCAAGTACTTCTTTTCTTGTTGGCGTAATTCACTAATAAAGGAACGTAAATCACTTCTTTCTTCACTATCTAAGACTGCTTGAAGCAATTCAGACATGGCAACTCCACTAGATGACGATGTTTGCATTCTTAACTTTCAAGGCAAGACAAACAAGCCTCTACCTTTTCTTAAACCACATATAAACATGAAATAACACAGATAAACTATATTTATCTGTGTACCTACAAGTCTCAACTTTTCAGCAGGCACTTAAATCATGTTCTACTTTACTTAAAGTATCTATGACTCAGTATTTTTGGATCTAACTAAAGGAATACAATTTTTATTTCTTTTGATAGATGTTAGTAAATAACTGCATAATAATATTTTGGGCGCAATCTATTATGCCCTCAAATTCTTGATTAAACTTGATTATATCAACAATTTACATCTATCAGATTATCAGCACACCGATAAGGTCAATATTTATCTCTCAAGCTCAGTAAGACTTGTAAATCAATACTTTTTTTATTATTTTAGAATGTTGACATTTCTGTACTTGTAGGACTAATCTTTGATTTCTGAAATGCACGTAGGGTATGTTAGCGCAGAAAATATAGCATCAAAAGCTTAGAATGGTTCGTTAAGCTCCACGAATTAAAATCAATTTTTGTTCAGAGATAGACTAATCTTAATTTACCCTAGTTATAATTTCAGCAAGGTTGTTTAAATCTGGTTGATTGATATGGCTACCAATACACATAAGTTAACAACTTCCGATCACAGTATAGGCAACATTCTGATTATCTCTTTGCTTGCTTTCTGTGGGCTGACTGTTATCATTCTTCTAGGCATTTTCTAACAGTTAAATGTGTGTTCAAAAACTTCTGATGCTAAAATTCCCGACTTTTCCAATAAGTCGGGAATCTTGATGTAAGCTTCACAACTCTTTCGGTGATTGCATTCTCTCAAAGGGAGAAAACAGGGCTAAGTCTAAATATTCAAGCGACCTGTAGTAAACATTAGATACGTTTGCCCTGCTACAGATAGATAGAGAGATTGCTGTTACTGTTTTTGATTCCTTTTGATAGCCGTAGAAACTGACCTCGTTCTTAATTGGAGTAGGTGCTGAGTCAGATCGGATTGAGTCAGCAAATGTAATATAGCTGGAGTACAACAAGGACAAAACAATGGTTCAAGGGGAAGCATGACTATTACGCACCTTTACTAGGGTATCTTCGCGCTGGGATTGCACCACAAACATTAGAAAAACTCACTTCTGGTGCTATCGCTAGTACCACAAGGGCTATTACAGATATTCTAAGTACCATTCAATTCAGAGGTAGTAGTTGCACCGACTGCCATGACTTCAGACCATTCACTGAGACGGTTGTCATTTAAGACAGCTCGCACTCGATAACCAAGCTGAATTTTATGCATTAGCAAGATCAAATCACGGTTGAGTAATCCTTGTGATTTTTGGTTTTCATTAGATGCAGCTTGTATACGAAAGCAGCGATCGCTTTGACGTTTCAACTTTGGAGATTTACCTTCCACAAGCACCGTTTGTAGTTCGTACTCTTTAGCTTCAGGATATGGTTCCCAGCAAAGTTGCCAGTAAGTTGACCAGCGAATTAAGCCTGATGGTAATTCCTCGACTTCATCTGACAATGTAGAGACAAGTCCGGTGACTGAAGGTTGTACAACTTGAGGCTGATTTGAGGTGATTTCAGCAGCTATAGATGAACTGTCATCAACACCTAATATCAATCCGAATATCAAAGTGAACAGCACAATCAATCGTAGGCATTGTAATTGCACCGACAATATTTTCCGATTCATCATGATGCAAAAGTCAGTTGCTTACCACTCCACAGGTAAAATCAGGTTGCCGTTGTCTGCATAGATTGTTCGAGAACGGATATACGTTCTGGGAGCTACTGTAGAGTTGAAGACTGCGCTTCTTTGCCCAATTGCTGATCTGTTGCCAATGCTGGCGCGGAATATAACAGAGTTCGGCCCTAGCCCTACAGCATCACCTATGCTAGTTTCAGGGCCATTAGCAACACCATTGACAACCTGCCGACCACCATGAACTAGAGCGCGAGGCCCATAACCAACTCCATTACCAAGAGTCAAACTAGTGGTTTCTAAAGCGTGAAAGACAACATCGTTTGCCATCCCAGCAATTGACCCAACATTAAAAGGTTCACCTTCATCAGCACGTAGCGAAATTCTATTAGCTAGTTTGTGGTTGAGTGTTGCTAAAGAATCTTGGAAAGTAAGATTACCGATAATTCGGTTACGATAGTTCGGATCACTAGTTGGAGTTCCACCTATCTGCGGTAGACCTCCAGAATTAAAGAAGGTGACGGGAGCATAATTAATCCCTGTTACGTTTGTCAAGTCTGCCCTAGCTAAATCTGTGTAACCTTTGGCAAATGCTTCATTGACTTCAATAATGCCTTCCATTAATGCAACGTCTGCTTGTGTCAGGTTGACTACTTTCCCTAAACTGCCGCTATTAGCTTGTAGATTATTTGTGACGTTTTTACCAGGCAAGACAACTTTACCAGCGGGTAAGGTAACACCAGGACCAACTCGCGCCAGAAAGTTGACTACTGTGTTTCTTTGTATGGTTGCACCGTCTATTTCACAATTGAAGGCGAGAAAAGTCTCTGGAACAGTGTTGCTAAACTGAGTATTGGTAACTGTATCGGTAAAAGGCCCTGTAGAACCTTGAGTACCAATTTTAGCTGCACCTTTGATAATGGCCATGTGTGCCATAATGACACGCTCGCCAATCTCCACTCCTGTTCCTGAAGCTGTGATTTTCACTTGGTCTTGGGCATTAGAATCTGCTGCAATACTAATTGGAGCATTAGTAGCATCTAACTGGGCAAATGGAGCAACGTAGACTTTTTCGCCCAAGGTGATATTTGTGGGATTGGTGATTGTTGCTGTTGGGTCAACAAAACTAGCTGACTCGGAAGGTGCGGTACTTGGGCATATAGGTAGGTTTCCCACAGTTGGATTACACGTTCCTCCAGCAGCTAATACGGGTTGTATATATATCTGTGTGCTGATGGCAAACGCCAGGATAATTGCATTTAAAGCACTAAAAATTGTGCGAGGTTTGAACATAAAAAACTCCTCACGGTGTTTGGAATATTTGGCTATGGGATAATCTGCGTTAATGAATGAGAGATTTATTCAGGCGATGTTTGGCAATAAGACGCAGAGCGTCTACGCAGGCTAAAAATCAGACTGCAAAAGTCTCTATATCGACTATTTTTCTGTTGAGATATCAGACGATGAATTAACCGCCCCAAAAACCTGCTAAGTTGTAAACTATTTGCAAAATCAATGATAACAACAAGCCTAAAGGCGACACTGAAATTGTCGTTGTTGCTCCAGCAACCGCATCATTGTAAACAGTCTCCCAAGCATCTGGCCCGGTAGTGGAACTACCATAAACTTTTGTACTCACAGCTAACGTTAAGCTAAGTACACTCAAACCAGCTAGTATTATGCGACGTTTCAACATTATTCCTTGTTACCTAATAGTTTGCCAAGTTTATTGGGTAAGATAAACCGAAAAGTTTAAGTATGTCCTGTACCTTTTCGGTTTATTTTACTTAATAACTTTCAAGTTTAATCAAGTAGAAAATGCTACATCCAGCAATTAACAATCTATTGTATTCCTATTTGCTGTTTAACACTAGAGTTTTAGGTATTGAAAAAATTTATCGAAATAATAAAAATATTATTAAATTTATAATGGAAAATTTTGTTCACAAAACAATAATTTAATTAAAAAAGTCATCTATCTGAAGGAATAAAATTAGATTAATTCTGCTAGTAATACCAATTTTTTATGAAG
>NZ_JAWJTF010000143.1:0-19888 GCF_048836525.1 Nostoc sp. CALU 546 | reverse complement strand
TGGCCAATTTCCGGTGGCAGCGTTGTTAAGCCTTTAAAATAAAGGTCTAATTCTGTCACCTTGTCTCTGACAGCTTGTTCAATAATTTGCAGCAGTTCTTCGTTAGTCATTTCGGGTTTTACAGAGGCGATGCCTGACGACGAGTTGCTGCTTGGACGCGCAGCAGAGAAATTGAGCTAATTAATAATGTAGCCTGTATCAAGGATTGCATTGAGGCAATGTGCGATCCTGTGGTTCTACGCTCCCCTTCAAAACCTCATAATTCCACCTCTGAACTCGAAGTTTGCACCTTTGAACACGAACTGCCGAGTTAAAAAGGCGTTGGTGCAACCCGCCGCAGGTATCGCTTTGTTTCCTTTGAGAATTGGCCAATAGCGATCGCACAATATCCCTGAGCAAGAAATCAAAGGCGATCGCCGCCTACCAAAAACCCTTACGCCTCGACCCTAATTTTGAAATCTCTCACCATAATCTGGGATTAGCACTACAAGCTAATAGCTTCACCCATATTGATAATTCATGCTTAATCAAAATTTAAAGAAATTATAGAATAATCTCACCTCTTTTCATAGTATATTTTTCTGCCAGCTTCATCCCCAATAAAGTATATTTTCAATGTCTATCATCGTACAGATACTTTATTTATAAATAATAGTTTAGACTTACAAAACAACAAACTGGAATACACATCTTAACTTAGTTTTAGCAAGGATTGTAAGGTATATTGAGGCACAACAAAAAAGGAAAACGCGAAAATATTTTTCATTTCTCTTTCCTTTTTAGTCAAGACCTACACACTGAAAATCTGAAAAATTACTCCCTCAACCAAGCCTTAAAAAAGGATGACTCTCTAGAGCCAACTTGTTAAGGAGTTGAGAGATATCTTGTGCATAAATCCTATTACCTTGCCATCGCCCTTATCCCTAAAACTTTCTTTCCAGCAACTAAATTTGGCTTGAGACTCTATAAGAATATGCGAAACGACTCTGGTAAAACTATTTCTATTTGGATGACAACGGCAGAAGTCCCAGATCAACTTGTGCTTACCGAAAATACTCATGCAGATGTGTGCGTTGTCGGTGCTGGGATAGCGGGGATGTCAACTGCTTATATGTTAACCCGTGAAGGTAAGTCAGTAGTCGTGTTAGATGATGGCCCCATTGGTGGCGGTCAAACGGCAAGAACAACGGCACACCTATCGAACGTGCTAAGTTATCCCTACCACGAACTGGAGCAAATACACGGTAAAGAGGGCGCAAAACTTGTTGCCCAAAGTCATGCAACAGCAATTAATACTATAGAGGCGATCGCTACTCAAGAAAACATTAACTGTGACTTTGAGCGACTTGACGGCTATCTTTTTCCCCCAGACCTCAAATCAATAAATGAGATTCAGCAGGAGTTAGAAGCAGTACACCGAGCTGGACTTACTGATGTAGAAATGGTGAAAAAAGCGCCTCTAACTGATTTTGATACAGGAGCGTGTCTACGCTTTCCCCAACAAGGGCAATTTGACCCGCTGAAGTATCTAAGTGGACTTGCAGAAGCCATTCAACGCCGTGGCGGTAGAATTTACACAGGGACGCACGTAGAAAAAATCAAAGGTGGTTTACCCGCCCGCGTTGAGACGAGCAGTGGTAAAGTTGTAACAGCTGATGCTGTGGTAGTAGCCACCAACTCACCCATCAGTAACTTGGCTACTATGCATTTTAAGCAGGCTCCATATATGACTTTTGTCATCGGTGCAAAAGTGCCTCACGATTCTGTTTTTAAAGCGCTTTACTGGGATACCCTCGATCCTTACCACTACGTGCGAACGCAAAGCATTGACGAACAGTATGATGTATTAATTGTTGGCGGCGAAGACCACAAAACCGGACAAGCTGACGATGCTTCCTCACGATATGCCAAACTTGAGACATGGACACGAGAACGTTTCCCGATGGCACAGGAAGTTTTATTTCGCTGGTCAGGTCAGGTAATGAATTCTGATGATGGTATAGCCTACATTGGCAAAAACCCCTTTGACGAGGAAAACGTCTACATCGCCACCGGTGATACAGGCATAGGAATGACCCACGGGACGATCGCGGGCATACTCTTAACAGATTTGATTTTAGGGCGAAAAAATACCTGGGCAGAGCTTTATGACCCATCGCGTGCGAGAATTGGTGGAGTAGGTGATTTTATATCTGAGAATCTCAACGTTGCTGCCCAGTATTTAGAGTGGGTGACACCAGGGAATGTTGATTCCGTCGAAAAAGTCACTCCCGGTACAGGTGCAGTAGTGCGGCATGGGTTGACAAAAGTCGCAGCTTATCGAGATGAAAACGGTACATTACACGAACATTCTGCAATCTGTACTCACCTCAATTGTATCGTCGCCTGGAATTCTTCAGAAAATACCTGGGATTGCCCGTGTCACGGTTCGCGGTTTAATACGCAGGGACAGGTAATCAACGGCCCAGCCATTAATGGGCTGACACCAATGGAAAACAAATGAAGTAGTAGTCTGTCATATAAATAATTGATGGATAAATTCCCTCTAGAGACGGCGATTTATCGCGTCTCTCTAACCGTCAAAATGAATTTGACAGACTGATAGGCAGAGATTTTGGTGGGGAACTTAGACCCGCATTTCTCACAAGCTTGAGGGGAAGGATGGGCAGAGGGGAAAGAAGTTGGTATTTGAACTCTCCTCTGCTCCCCTGCTCCCCTGCCTATCTTGTTAAACCCTTAATTCCTTTGGTCGCATCAGTTCGTAGGTAAAAATATTCATAAATTTTTTGTTATGTGGGCAAAGAGTCCACTTTTTTATTGTCAATGTAGTAAATATACGGGAACTTATGGTTATGGGTTATGGTCAATATCTGATTAGCGTAGACGTAGACCGTCGCAGTCCTCTGTGTCCAATTTTACTTACCTTAACTCTTCGGAAAACAGCTGTTCGCATCTAAAGGTGCGTACAAATGTTGTTATTTGTTGTCATCTGTTCTTAAATTGTCTTTATATATACAATAATTACACTTTTTTAGTCAGATTAACGCAGACTTTAAACGCTTTCAAATCCATAAAATGCATGTTTGCTCATGGAAAAATTTTGTGATATTCAACCAAATATTACCATAATTCTTTATATCTATATTAAAAGTTTATGAAAGCTATATCAAACGACACCTCACACATTTTTGCAACCAAAAACCTATATACTGGACTAGACTTTGATCAATTTGAGACTTTTGTTAATTGCAACACCAAAACTATTAATTTTTAGATGAAATACTAGCGTATCTTATAGTCTATAGTTTTTAAGGTTTAGTCAAAACTATATCCAGTATCATCAAAAAACTGCAAACTTCATGTGGTGCAAAAATCAAGCGGGGAGTGAAAACATGAATTTACGTAGAGATGCATTGCAAATCCTCAAAGAAACTAGCCGAACTTTTTATATACCAATTAGTCTTTTACCGCCAGGATTGCAAGAAGCAGTAGCATCAGCATATTTGTGTATGCGTGCCATTGATGAAATTGAAGATCATCCCGAATTAGATAATGTTACTAAAGCGAAGTTATTAAGAAGCATTAGCCTGACATTACAGGCAGGGGTTGATGGCTTCGCGGTAGATGCTTTCTTTGCAGGATTTAGTGGGTATGAGAATTCATTAGAAGAAGTCACTTTGAGCCTTAGAGAATGGTCGCTGCTAGCACCAGACACCATTGCACCTCGAATTTGGGATGCCACTGCTGCAATGGCAGACCGGATGGCTTATTGGGCAGAAAGAAACTGGAAAATTTACACCGAAGCCGATTTGGATCGTTATACCTTTGGGGTTGCAGGTGCAGTGGGATTGTTACTTTCGGACTTATGGGCTTGGTACGATGGAACACAAACGAACCGCACCCAGGCAATTGCATTTGGTCGGGGCTTACAAGCAGTTAATATCCTGCGTAACCATACTGAAGATTTGGGGCGTGGGGTAGAATTCTTCCCAGAAGGTTGGAATGTAGAAAATATGCAAGAGTATGCCCG
Source organism: Nostoc sp. CALU 546 (assembly GCF_048836525.1). NCBI lineage: Bacteria > Bacillati > Cyanobacteriota > Cyanophyceae > Nostocales > Nostocaceae > Nostoc > Nostoc sp. CALU 546. The sequence continues at coordinate 15,858 of NZ_JAWJTF010000143.1, read as the reverse complement.
GCGCAATCTAGCCCTGGCAGAAGCTTATACCAAAGACCTTCCTACTGGCCCAGCCTTAGATTTTTGCCAAATTCCCTTAACCTTGGCTAATGGAACTCTTGACGCCCTTGCTAATGGTAAAGAGAAACTCAGCCGTAGTGACGTTTTTGCCCTTATCGAACAGTTGATTAGTGTGAACATGAAAGCTAGCTAAATTGCCTCCAAATTTGGGCATCCAAAATCCTACAGCGATTTTCTGTCGGAGAGCCAGTGTGGTCTTGGGGTTTCTCCAAGTAAAGCAACTGGCATTGGGCACTGCCCTCCAAATTTAACCGTGTAAGTATAATAAATTATCTTGTTCTAGCGTTCGCTTTACGTAATATTAGCTAAACTTTAGCAACTCTTCAAAGGATTTCCAGCAAAAATGACCTGGCAGGAGTTGATTAATATCTAAATAATTGAAAGGGAGTATAACACTCCCCGTGATTATTCGTGCAGCGAGTTGAGAGTGCATGAGCTACTGCTTAAATCCTACCTGTCCCAATCCAGAAAATTTGGCATATAGCCAAAGGTGTCAGTCTTGTGGCTCGCAACTACTGTTGCGCGATCGCTATCAGGTGATCAAACCATTAGGTCAGGGTGGCTTTGGAGCGACCTTCCTAGCCAATGATCAAGGCCTACCAGGAGAACCGAGTTGCGTAATCAAACAATTACGTCCATCTGGAAGCGCCCCACACGTTTTACAGATGGCCAGAGAACTCTTTGAGCGAGAAGCCAAAACTCTAGGTAAGATTGGCAATCATCCCCAAGTACCAAGATTGTTAGATTATTTTGAAGATCACGAGCAATTCTACTTAGTTCAAGAATACATCAGTGGTGATACCTTGCAGGAGGAGGTCAAACTTAATGGCATCTTGAGCGAAACTGGAGTCAAGCAATTTTTGAGCGAAGTTTTGCCACTTCTCCAATACATCCACGAGCAAAAGGTGATTCACCGTGATATCAAGCCAGCCAACTTAATTCGCCGCACTCAAGATGCCAGAATGGTACTCATTGACTTTGGTGCCGTCAAAAACCAAATCAGTCAAGGTGCGGCAAGTCCATCAGGACAGACAGCATTAACTGCTTATGCCATTGGTACTCCTGGTTTTGCACCTCCAGAGCAAATGGCTATGCGTCCAGTCTACGCCAGTGATATTTATGCACTGGGGGTGACATGCATTTATTTACTGACTAGCAAAACTCCTAAAGATTTAGATTACAATCCCAACACGGGCGAGATGATGTGGGAGCAGCTTGTGCAAGTGAGTGACCACTTGAGCAACGTCTTGCGAAAAATGTTAGACGTGTCTGTACGTAGTCGCTATCAGTCAGCAGCAGAAGTTCTCAGAGCCTTGGAAATAGAACCATACTTAGATAGTTTAGCCAAGGGTTTACTGATTAAATCTGATAGTGGATCTAAAGAGCGAACACACAACTACCTGGAAAATTCTGCTGTTTTATCTAATCACCCTTCTACTGGTGTTAGCAATACAGGAGTAGCGCAGGTAGCGGCAGCAATTCGCGCTAGACGAGCCAAGGCAGCAGAAGCAGGTGGATTGCACCAGGGTTCTGGAATGGCCAAATCAACCACTTTAGCTAACAGCAACAGTAATGGTTCACAAGTTCAAAATTCTAGAGTTGAGCGGAAGTTAGATACCCAAAGTTTATTAACAGCCTATATGAAGGGGAGACGGGATTTTGCCCTACACAATTTAAATTTGCTGAATCTGCAAGGGGCTGACTTATCCCAAACAAATTTTCATTCTGCTCAATTGCAAAAAACCAATCTTCAGGGAGCTAATCTTCACAATAGTGACTTTGGCAGAGCCAGTCTGACTAGAGCAAATCTTAAAGATGCTAATTTGACCAAAGCATACTTTAATCATGCTGATTTAGAAGGGGCAGACCTGCGAGGCGCAGACCTCAGCAATGCTTATCTTAGTAATGCTAACCTCCGAGGAGCTAATTTGTGTGGTGCTAATCTCACCAGTGCCAAAATTTCTGATGAGCAGCTAGCACTAGCAAAAACAAATTGGATGACTGTGCGCCCCAATGGAAAACGAGGTTTATTGTAATTTGAAAGTATGAAGAGTGCTGAGTTACGTTAGCGGGAGCAGGGCTAATACCCGCATACATCATTGCTGAGTACTCTTTCTTCACTTAGCACTCGTAACTGTTAAAAACCACTTTGAGGAGTTTCTGTAGCATTAGGACTCTCTGTAGTGGCAGGTTGGTTAGTATCAGGAAGTTTTTGTTCAGTACTCTTCTGATTATCTTGAGTTTCTACTTTAGGCAATGCCTGTTTTGCTAGATTTTCGGCTGCTTGTTTAAATAATGGTTCTATTTTGTTTCGCCAATATTGAGTATTAGGCAATTTTTCTGGATGGTTTCTATAATCTAAAACTTTATCCCATTTACCATCATCTATTGCTTTATTGATCTCATTAGATAACGCCTCCGCCTTAGCCCAATCTTCCTGCCACTGGGCAATCATTTTGCCCGTCTCTTGGATACCAGAAGCAGCATTTGCCGGAATCGATCTTAAAAGTGCGATCGCTCCAACTATATCTCCTGATTCATACTTCTTTCTTGCTTGCTCTATAATATTGGCACTGTTATCACTAGGCTGCGATCGCTCTGATTTCCCACCATCGTCAGTTGAACCCTTCGGTTTTTCTGGTAACGGAGTTACTACATTCTTGGATTTTGGTTTTGCCTTGGGAATTGTTCGAGTCGCAATCAAGCTGCTATCATCTACAATCTTAGTTGCAATCCCCTTGTCGCGTAAGCAAGAACCCCATTCTTGATTATTGGTGATCACAGCCGAGTGTGCCCAAGCCAAACGACCAGATTTAAGTTTAACTTCTATCCAACCTCGTCTTGTCCGCTTGCCAGTCACCTCGAAATTGGTGTTATCAGCAACAGTTTGCAAAACATTATCAGAATTTATCGAACTAGGTTCAGAACGAATATTAGAATTTCCGACGACAACAGCCGAGCATTTATTTGCTAAGGCGGTATCCTTACCTGTAAGATTTAAAGCTAAATTTTTTACATTTGGATATACATTTGCTACCAAGGCAGCCGCACCACCCGCTAATAATATACCGATTAATATCGGCCAGGGGTCGGATTTACTAGAGTCTTTACGCGCAGGTTTAGCAGGGACAGGATTTGCTGGTGCAACTGCAACAGTTTGCAGTCGAGATACTTGAGGCTGAGATTTGCCGGCTTGGTAACTAGAACTTTTGGCGGCTTCTTGAGGTGTGGAAAGTGTAGGTACAGGATTAATCGCGTCTTTACACGCTTGCAGTGCTTCTGTAGCGTTTTGGTAGCGGTCTTTGAAGTGATAACGCACCATCTTAGTCAAGACTGCCGCCAGTCGATGGTTCACGGTTACTGAATGCCGCCAGATGATTTCCCCCGTTTCTGGGTCTTCTTGCAATTCTGTTGGCTGTAATCCTGTTAGTGCTTGAATGGCAATGATGCCAAGGGAATAGATATCACTGTTGGGACGGGGTTTACCTTGCCCTTGTTCTGTCGGCATATAGCCAGGAGTACCGATAACTACTGTGGCAGAGGGTTGTCCGCCCACTGTTACCATCTGTGTACGCAGTTGCTTCACTGCTCCAAAATCAACTAAAACGAACTTATTATCTGAGGCGCGACGGATGATATTATCCGGTTTGATATCGCGGTGAATCACGCCTTGGCGATGGACAAATTCGAGAATTTCCAGAACTTCCTGCAATAGTTGAATTACTCGGCTTTCATTCCAGCGCTTACCAGGTATAAGTTCCTCAGCTAGGGTGTGTCCTTCAATATATTCTTGTACTAGATAGAATTCTTGGTTTTCGTCAAAATACGCTAATAGTCTGGGTATTTGGTCATGGTTGCCCAATTTTTCTAAGGTTTCGGCTTCGCTGTTGAACAGGCGTTTAGCAGTATCAAAAACTCTGGGGTCAGTTCCGGGTTTGAGGTGCTTGACAACGCAAATAGGGTTGCCGGGCCGCCGAGTATCTTGGGCAATGTATGTTTGACCAAATCCTCCCATCGCGAGGACTCGAATTACTTGGTAACGATGGTCTAGTAGCTTGCCTATCATATTCCCTCCCCAGAGTTATTACCTAATTTTCCAGCTGGTAATAAATATCTCCAAATTTTCTTCAATGAAATCCGCTATCTTGAGAAAAGATTTAGATTAAAAACGCAGCTTTTTAATAAACGCAGACTGTTTATTTTTCTTTTAGTGCCCCTGTTTATTACCAATGCCACCTAAAATAACAAATCCAGTTGCATGGCAGCAGGCTGAAATCCTCATGCAACCTGCTTTCATTCGCGTTATCGACAACATCCGCAAGCTGCTTGATGAATCTTCCTGGACGGGAACTTACCATGATGTCCTGATTTGGCCGCCTAGCACCACTGATGAAATCAAAGCATTGGTGACTGAACTGTTGCAAGCAATGGAAACTGCAACGCCCGAAGAAGCAGATGAAATCAGAAAGACTCTGACTCGTCTGCCGATGCCCCATCCAGGATATCATCTACGTTTGCAGCGTCAACAGCAAGAAGCGAGTATCGATTTGTGGGAACTGTGTTATCAGGTGTGTTTTTTTGAATACACCCCACAGAAGGAATCTGCTGATATTGATACTAGTTTAATTGATGAACTCGGTGAAGTGGATTGGTTGCGTTTGGATGCTAAGTCAAAAGAGTTAGTTGAGCAGGCGTTTGCTAGTTTACCAGAGGGTTAACAAAATTAGGCGCGATCGCACTCTTAGTAAATGTGCCAAATAAGCGATGTCTGGCAACAAGAAGCAGAACTTCTACGCAAGTCAAATAAATAGCTTAGTAGGCATGAGGATGAATCGTGAACTTAAGAATACTGACCTGCCCAAATCAACCAGTCCCGTTCTTCTAAGCGCTCTGATTGGTTAAATTGGAGAATTGCAACAGTTACTCGCCCTTCTGCTGTCAAGTCGCTTCGCTCCAATTAAAAATTAAAAATTATTAATTAAAAATTGCAAGACGCGACGCTCCTGCGTCGCTAACGCTTCGCTATCGCGGACTCGCTAACACTGCGCTATCAGTGGGGGCTTGTACCCCAAATTAATTAATTAAAAATTATTATTCTCCTTAATTTTTAACTTTTAATTTTTAATTTTTAATTTTTAATTAAAAAAAGGTCAATGGTGCAATCTCTGCTCCATTCATCTGAAAGTGATCGCTCCATTTTTGAGTCCTTGGATTGAAAAAGGGTGTTAGTTTCCCTGTTTCAGGATCGATTGACCCCAAATCAGTACCCTTTGCACGATTACAGTATGGACAGGCGAGAGCTAGATTCTCTGCTTCAGTAGTGCCACGATGTTTTTCGGCAATAATATGTTCCATTTCAAAACTAAATAATGCAGCACTCTGAGGAAATAAGCAGTACTCACACCTTTGGTTCGCTCGTTCAATTACAAGTTTCCGTAACTGGGCTGATACATAAGTCATGGATGTTGGCGTAATTGCTCGAAGACATGAGCTTTTGCCATACGCACAAGATGTTCTATGGTCAGATAGCGTTCTAGTTCAGCTTCACCTTTGGCTGAAAGTGTTCCTGCTTTACTTTGGGCTAGTAAATCACTTACACGACTTTGGAATTCCGGTGAGGGTCGGATTGCCAGAATTTGTTCTGATGTAGGCTGACTAGCTAACAATCCAATAATCTCTTTCTCGTCGAGAAAATTGCCAGACTGTTCGCTCAATAACTCTTGGAGACCGCGTTCTACTATCTCTTGTAAACGGTCTTGGAACGGCTGTAATTGCTGCCCTAGCTCCTCAGATACCTCAACAGTGATTTGCATCATCTAGCTCTGTTGTTTTTTAAATCAATCTATTAGCTATAAGTCTAGCTACAAATCAATCTATTAGTTTAATTTTATAAGTACCGTGTATAACTAGTTACTGCAAGCATATTTCCTAGTTTACTATGAACGATGTCTACGACGGGCTACGCCTACGCACTTTTAATGATGGGGTTAATGTGGGCAATCGTATTTCTGGTGATGTGGGCGATCGCTCACTGTGTCACAAATCAATTATATTTCTGCCATACACTTGCGGTAAAAGTTCATTTTATAACTCTTTATTGTTCGGCACTTTCTTTTGATTTGATTATATGCCAGAAGAAAACCAGAGGTAGATTGAAGCCGCAAACGCTTATTTGCTAAGATTTCCAGTGCGACAACATTGAAACAGGGCAAGTTCTCATCACCATGCCAACATCTACACTTGACGATCAAGACGCAGCAGCTATCGAAGCCGCTAGAGTTGGGGTTGCAATATGCGATCGCACCGCTTGGGGACGCATCAAGGTATCTGGCGACGATCGCCTCAATTTTTTACACAACCAAAGTACTAACAATTTCCAAATACTCAAGCCAGGACAAGGTTGTGATACAGTTTTCGTCACTTCCACAGCCAGAACAATTGATTTAGTAACCGCCTACGTTCGAGAAGATGCGGTAATCTTGCTGGTTTCACCCAACCGCCGCCAATATCTTATGGAATGGCTGGATAAATATATTTTTTATGCCGACAAGGTGGAATTATCTGATATCACAGAATACACCAACACCTTCAGCCTCATTGGCCCAGGAAGCGATGCTGTTTTAGAAAAGTTGGGTATTGGCGAACTTATCGGGCAACCTTACGGTAGTCATCAAGTATACACGATCGCTCCGGCTGAGGGAGTGCGGGTTGCTGTGGGTAGTGGGTTAGCGGCTCCTGGATACACCTTCACTTTCCCCTATACTGATAAATCTTCGGTGTGGAACAAATTGTTAGAAGCTGGGGCGGTAGAAATGAGCGATCGCGCCTGGGATGCTTTGCGAATCTTACAAGGTCGCCCCGCCCCAGATTCGGAACTCACAGATGATTACAATCCTTTGGAAGTTGGTTTGTGGCAAACAATTTCTTTTAATAAAGGTTGCTATATTGGGCAAGAAACCATTGCTCGGTTAAATACATATAAAGGTGTAAAGCAACACTTACTTGGTATTCGTCTCAGTGCCCCTGCGGAAATTGGAAGTGCGATCGCAGTTGGAGATGAAAAGGTTGGCAAACTTACCAGTTACACCCAAACCGCTGATGGTTACTTTGGACTAGGTTATATTCGCACCAAAGCTGGTGGCGTGGGCTTAAAAGTCCAAGTGGGAGAAACTGAGGGTGAAGTAGTAGAAATCCCGTTTGTTTCTCACGAGTACCCGTAATTTGTAATTTGTAATTCGTAATTCATAATTAAGAAAGAATAGAGACGCGTTAGCGTACCACGCTACGCTAACGCATCTCTGTTGGTAATTGCTTTTTGGTACTTCATCTATTGTTATGATTGTTCAAATAAAAATATCGTCTTTATCGTCCCATCTAGTACCTTGACAAAATTCATCTACCCAAGAGGCTAGACTACGGGCATTAGTGGTTGGTAAATTCACTTTGCTTTTAACGTCTTGTGGTTGAATATTCGGATGTTTGCCGTTGCTTTTAAGCTCAGTAGTAATTGATAGCGATCGCACTGGTTTGCCGTTGCTGTTAATCTCGGTGGTAATTGCCAGAAATGCACCTAAAGGAAGTCGCCCAGATGGCGAAGTCTGACGACTACGCACTGGTTTACTGTTGCTAGAAACCTGTGTTGCTAATACTAGAGATGGCATAATAGTTTTGGCTTTACTATTAACCTCAGTGGTCATTGTCAGCGATGCTCCTGAAGGGAGGCGTTTAAGGGGTGATTGTAGTGGCTGATATTCGTTGATAAAACCCGATGATGGAGTTTTTACTGGAGTATCTGAAGCCGTTTTAGTTGCAAATGCAACTACCAACTCAGGTTTGCGTGTGCGAACTACCTCAGTATCAGTATTAGCTGTAAATGATGGCACTAGTTGATCGGCGTGTGGCAAGTTTGAGTCTAGAATTTCAGCGAGAGAATGAGACGCAATCTTGCTAGCAGTTACAACCGATGACACATCTTTATCGAAAGCGGCGGGAAACTCCATCCCCTTGTGGGTGGAGAGGGATAGCCGCCCCGCCGCTTCGGGCACTGGGCATTGGGCATTGGAAACTTCTTCCCCATGCCCCATGCCCCATTCCCCATGCCCAAAAACTCCATCCCCTTGTGGGTGGAGTTTTTCATCCTCAGAATATTTCTGGTATGGCGACTCGCTGTCAACTTGGCTTGTAGCCACAGAAAGTTCTGATTTTATTAAACGTAACTCTTCATCAGGATTAAAATTAAGACCTAAAGCGATGACTATTTTATCTGGATCGTTATTCAGATCCAGCATAAAAGCAAGTATTTCATCAAACTGGGGTTCCAAAACAGACAGGGTTGCCAAAATAAAACCGGACAAAGGACGCCGCAGACCATCATAAGTCCCCCAAACTCGCATTTTTACCAGCCAGGAAATATTTTGATCGTAGTAAATCAGCCATTTGTGTTTTAAGGATTGACGCAGATTTTGGATATTCATTAGATGCCTCGCTTCAGTCAACAAGATTGCAGACATTGATATGTTTAACAAAACAGAATTTAGAAGTCAGTCGCCAGAATGGGCTAAACCTTAGCTATCCGCTAACAGAATTGAATTCTCTATTCTTCTTCAATTTTGGGGATGAAATCGATAATAAAGCATCTGTTTGACTCTTTGTCCACCTAGTAAATGATGTTCTACCAGTAGAGATACTTCATCGGGTTGAACGCCGCTATACCAGACTTCATCGGGTAATATCAGCACCATCGGCCCATTGCCACATTGTCCCAAACAGCTGCTAGCCGTCACCGCCACACCGGGGATTGGCAAAGCGGCAAAAGCTGCTAATACCTTGAGGGCACCTTGCTTTTTGCAGGTGCGATTTTGACAAACCCGTACACATCTAGGAGAAGAGGGTTGGTCTATTATTGGGAAGTTTGATGGTTGAGTTATGTTTGTCATTTGTCATTTGTCCTTTATCATTTGTCATTCGTCAGTTGTCTTTTGCTAATGACTAATGACCAATGACTAATGACTAATCTATTGAAAGTCCTTTTGAGGCTAACCATTCAGGGTTGAATATCCGCGACTGATATCGGGAGCCACTATCACATAAAATGGTGACAATGGTATGTCCTGGGCCCAACTGCTTGGCTAAGGCGACAGCAGCCCCAACATTAATACCCGTTGAACCACCCATTAATAGCCCATCTTTTCTCAGCAGTTGGTAAACTACTCGTAAAGCTTCTTGGTCATCGATTTGGATAGCATCATCAGCGGGTGCGCCTTCCATATTGGCTGTGACGCGACCGTTACCGATGCCTTCGGTGATGGAATTTCCTTCTATATTGATTTCGCCAGTTTTGACATAGCTATAAAGTGCACTACCCAGTGGATCGGCAACAACGCATTTAATTGCCGGATTTTGTTCCTTCAAGTACAACGCTACCCCAGCATAAGTACCACCAGTACCAGTTGCAGCTGTCCATGCATCTATTTTACCATCTGTCTGTGCCCAAATTTCTGGCCCTGTGGTTTCGTAGTGGGCGTGGCGATTGGCTAAGTTATCAAACTGATTCGCCCAAATGGCATTTTCTAACTCAGCAGCCACTCTACCAGATAGCTTAACGTAGTTGTTTGGGTCTTTATAGGGTACAGCAGGAACGCGACGAACTTCTGCACCTAGTGCTGTCAGTGCGTCTATTTTTTCTTGGGACTGAGTATCGGGAATAATAATTAGGCATTTGTAGCCTTTGGCGTTGCAAATATGTGCTAATCCAATGCCAGTATTACCAGCGGTTCCTTCTACGACAGTGCCACCAGGTTTGAGTAGACCTTTCTCTTCTGCGTCTTCGATAATGTAAAGTGCGGCACGGTCTTTGACGGAACCACCGGGATTGAGGAATTCTGCTTTAGCAAGGATTTCACACCCTGTTTCTTCACTAAAGCTGTTTAAGCGAATCAGAGGTGTGTTACCAATAGCACCGACGAAGCCATTTTTAATATCCATTTTGACTGTACCTGTGTGAGTGTCTATAAAAATTTTGGCTTATAGTGGCCTCAGCATGTAAGCTTTATCCCATTTTTGGTTTCAGAGTACCAGTTGATTGCTTACAAAGAAAGGCAAGAGACAGGAGGCAGAAAGAACACATGTTTTTACTAAAGTTTCTAAGAATTTGAAAAGTCTAATTTATTACTAGCCCTGGCGACTGGAAGTCGCGGCTATACAGACAAAACCCACCTCCGTGGGTTAAAAACTCTTGATTTTGCAAGCTTTCCACGGAGGTGGACTTGGTTTGTGTAGTAGCGAATTTTATTTGCCTAATACTTTGTACACACAAGTCTTTGAGAGTTGCCTCACAGCGTTTAGATCCCCCTTAGCCCCCCTTAAAAAGGCTACGGTGTACACACAAGTCCTAAAAACCTAGCTTGATAAGCATTTCCTCGTTCCCAGTCTCCGACTGGGAATGCATTCATTGAGTCTCTGACTCAATATCTGACTAGAGGCAGAGCCTAGGGTGTTGACTCTGTACCCTTTAGCCCGTAAGACTTCATGCAAAAAATGTGTCGCCTGTTTTTGACCTAAACTGCCTGAAACAGGCAGTTTAGGTCAAACAAAAAATAACACGAATAATTTTCCCAAAAATTCCCGAAAAATGCACAAAGTCAACAGCCTAGGCAGAGCCTCTAATCAGGCATTCCTATGCAGAGCATAGGAACGAGATAAACCAGCGAACAATGCGAAATTGATCTTTTTTTGACTCGTGTGTACACCGTAGCTTAAAAAGGGGGGAAAACTTCTTAAAGTCCCCCAATTTATCGGGGGATTTAGGGGGATCTAAAACTTTTGATACCGACAAGAGGACTTTTCAAACAACCTCTTAAACATCTACCCTGCTTTTGGTAACAAAAATCGTGATTTTGGTTAGGGAACTCCAACAAATGAACTGGGCAGGAAAACCCGCCCAGTTCATAAGGACGGGCGAGACGCCCATCCTACAATAAATATTGTGATATTTTATTCTAAAGTCTTTTTAACTTCATCTTTGATATTCTCAGCCGTGTGACGGACTTGGGCTTCAGCTTGTTTAGCTTTACCTTCAGCTTTATCTTTAGGATCGCCAGTTACTTCGCCAATGACCTCTTGTACTTTACCTTCGACGTTTTTAGCAAAAGCTTTTGCTCTATCTTCGATACTCATATTCGTTGTTCCTAAAGTATTTTAAGTGTTGATTTTTATTGCTTGCTCGAAAAGCGCTGCAATGTTTATAGATTACTTTTAGACAACTTTTAATTCTTCTATCTGACGATGCTTTTATGAAGAATAGTTGTGTTCTTTGTACATAGTTATTTAACAGTTAAATTCATCTTGGAGAGTTAAAGTAAATTCTATTGTTCTACCTTGAGACAAAATAATTTACAACTTTAGGTAGATAGCGATGATGTTGAAGGAGCCAGAAGGCAGGAATAAGGGACTTCCAAATAACTAAATATTCCATCGCTATGTAGACAGGGGGCAGGGGAAAGTTATTCTCCTGCGGCTCGACTAAGCGATCGCTTCACTTCCTCCTTTTCTCTGCTTTTGTCACAAATATTGCGCGGAAAGAAGCATAATTTTTCAAGCTTTAACTGAAGAGTAGTTTAGCTGGTGCAAGAAAACACAGAAAAGTCTAATCAGTGGCTTTGAAGTGCCTACAGGGTGCTGAGGCTTCCAAGCATCAGAAATTTGGTGGTCTATAGCGCAATACAGTTCAGAATGAGCAACAAAACACTTGTAGAGACGGCGATTCATCGCATCTTCAAAGACAAATTATCTACACCACTCAATACTGCTTGGGTTTAAAAGCAGCAGTAACAAGTATCCACGTTTATCTCTAGCTTCTTACTGATTAATATTTATGAAAGTATTTATGCGATCGCATTCTACTACTCAACCAACTACCAACTCCCAATATGTAGACTCTAGGATGCAAACTGATGCATCTGTTAACATTTTCATCGGATGTTCAATCTTGATTCCAATGATTGTGTTTGCAGGGTTTAATATTTATAAGAAACAGCGTGCTGCTGTTCTTCGCCAACAAGTTGCCTCTTTAGAGAAACTGTGGCATTTGAATATTAAGAAAAAAAGAGCTTGAAGAAAAAGAATATAGACAATGAAGTACTTATTTATAGTTTGGGTACTTATACTCTCTTTAGTCGCTCCTAGTGCGGCGATCGCTGAAGTAAAACAGCCCTACACCTTAATATCTGGACTTGGCACAATCCACCATCCAGTTTCTACTCCTAATCCCCAAGCACAAGAGTTTTTCGATCAGGGATTAAATTTAATTTACGCTTTCAATCATGACGAGGCAATGCGTTCTTTTCAACACGCTGCCAAACTCGATCCGCATTTGGCGATCGCATATTGGGGTATTGCTTTAGCTCTGGGGCCTAATATTAACTCAGCAATAGACCCCAAGCGAGAATTAGCTGCTTACCAAGCAGTACAGCAAGCCTTGGCACTTTCTACCCAAGCATCTACCCAAGAACAAGACTACATTACCGCCTTAGCAAAACGTTACTCCCAAAATCCCGATGCAGACTTGTATCAACTAGCGGTAGATTACGCAAAAGCAATGGCAACCCTAGTCAAGCGCTATCCTGATGATTTGGATGCGGCAACGCTTTACGCTGAAAGCTTAATGGATTTGCATCCTTGGCAACACTGGACTAAAGATGGCAAGCCACAGCCAGATACAGAAGAAATTGTAGCTGTTTTAGAATCAGTTCTCCAACGAAACCCGAATCATACGGGAGCTAATCATTACTATATCCATGCCGTAGAAGCCTCGCCTTCCCCAGAACGGGCCCTTATGAGTGCCAAACGACTAGGAACTTTAGCGCCAGCGGCGGGACACTTGGTACACATGCCTTCCCATATTTATTTTCGTGTGGGAGATTATGAAGGGGCAATGCAGGTAAACCAACAGGCGATCGCTCAAGATGATATTTACATCAACAAATATCAAGTCCAGGGCACTTACCCCATGATGTACTACAACCACAACGTACATTTTCTCATGGTAGCCAGCAGCATGGCAGGAAAGTATGAAGATGCTCTGAAATCCGCAGAGAAATTAGTCACCAACATTACTGCGATTGGCCCACATATACCAATGCTTGAGGGATTCCTGGGCAGCAAAATGCTGATTCAGACACGCTTTCATGACTGGGATGCCATCTTAAAAACTCCTGCTCCCGATGCTAAACTACCTACTACAACAGCACTTTGGCATTTTGCTCGTGGTATGGCAACGGCAGCCACAGGCAAATTTGAAGATGCAGCAAATGAAAGCAGTGCATTACTGGCCGCTAAACAGGTAATTCCCGCCGAAGCAACCATTGGATTTAGTCCTGCCAGTCGCATTTTAGACATTGCCTCAAAAGTTTTAGACGCCAAAATTGCCAGAGAAAAGCATGATTATGAATCTGCCATTCAATTGCTAGAACAAGCAGTAGTCGCAGAAGATGCTCTCGATTATGTGGAACCACCAGACTGGTACTTCCCCACGCGAGAGTCTTTGGGCGCTGTGCTTTTGGCTAAGGGTAACTATAGAGAGGCTGAAGAAGTCTTTCGTGCTGATCTCAAAAAGTATCCTCATAACGGGCGTTCTCTATTTGGCTTGCAGGCAAGTTTGCAGGCACTCGGCAAAGATCAGGCTGCTAAACTTGTCAAAACTGAATTGGAAACCGCTTGGAAAGGTGATGAAAAGCAACTTGACCTAGCAACTGGGGTTACTTATTAAACTTTGTCTCCCCTTTTCCCAAAAGGCTACAGTGTACACACAAGTCTAAATAAAGCTCAATTTTCCATTGTTGTCTCTTTCCTATGCTCTGCATAGGAATACCTGATTAGAGGTTGCTGCCTCCACTCAGATATTGAGTCAGAGACTCAATGAATCCATTCCCAGTCTAAGACTGGGAACGAGGAAAGTCTTATCAAGCTAGGTTTTTAGGACTTCTGTGTATCCCGTAATTTTCCAAAAAGGAGAGACCCGCGCCAAGAGAGAAGACTCAGGACTGTCTCCTGCCCCCTGCCCCCTGCCCCCTGCCTCCTGCCTCCTGCCCCCTGCAAATTTGTTGCCTGACTTTAGCTTTCGTATTAAAATTTTGGAGTAATGCTTCATGGTTAATGCAGTCAAACGTTCAATGCGGATATTCTGAAGATGCGCCCCCGTATGTCTGATTTTTATATCACCCTACAAAATTTATCTTCTTCTATTTCCAACCCTTTTTTGCGGTGGGCAGTATTTAGAGTAGGTGGGGGCGGGTGATCGCTTAGGTGCGATCGCATCACTGGTTAACTATCTGTTAACTATCTACTGGATGCAGAGAGTTGTCTCCTATGTCATCCTATGATTAGGAGAGTTAATTCAGTGATGTCTTTGGTTTTAGTATTGAAAGGCTTTTTCCTTTTAGTATTTACAGACTTCTCAGAGAAATTAAAATCTCTACACAGTGATGATTTTGGAGAGAATCGATGTCAATTTATGTAGGTAACCTCTCTTATGACGTTACACAAGAAGATTTAAGTGGTATTTTTGCAGAATATGGTACTGTAAAACGAGTTCAAGTACCTACTGACCGTGAAACAGGTCGTCCGCGAGGCTTTGCTTTTGTGGAAATGGGAACTGAAGCTGAAGAAACAGCTGCTATTGAAGCTCTCGACGGTGCTGAATGGATGGGTCGTGACCTGAAAGTGAATAAGGCTAAACCCAAGGAAGACAGAGGTGATAGAGGTTCCTTTGGTGGAAACCGGGGAGGATACGGTGGTGGCGGCGGTGGACGCAACCGCTACTAGACCTTGGAAACAAAAAAATTTGCCTAAAGTCTTAAGGTCAGACAAGGAGTCTGTCTTTTTTTTGTAATCTTACCAAAGCAGTGCTGAGTGTCCAAGAACGATTACTCGTCCTTATTTCAATCCTCTAGATTTATCTATGGGATCACTCAGCACTCACCACCCCTGAATGCTTGCCTAGCCATTGATAAAGTCAACTTAGTAGGAGATGTAATGACCCAAGTAATTGTCGGTGACAATGAACATATTGAATCAGCCTTACGACGATTTAAGCGAGAAGTTTCCAAGGCTGGAATTTTTCCAGACATGAGAAAGCATCGTCATTTTGAAACACCCTTAGAAAAACGCAAGCGCAAAGAAGTTGCCAAACACAGACAGAGTAAGAGAAGTTTTCGTAACTAAGAACTGATATACAGCAGAATTCAGGAGTCAGAATTTAGAATTCAGAATTCAGGAGTCAGAATTCAGGAGTAAAACAGGCTTTATAC
The DNA here is from genome assembly GCF_048836525.1 of Nostoc sp. CALU 546. Classification (NCBI taxonomy): domain Bacteria; kingdom Bacillati; phylum Cyanobacteriota; class Cyanophyceae; order Nostocales; family Nostocaceae; genus Nostoc; species Nostoc sp. CALU 546. Next base: position 493 of record NZ_JAWJTF010000143.1, on the reverse strand, counting down.
CTTGCTTTGAGATGAATCCTTGTGTACTTCACCTTCCTTGAAATCCGCTGTAAATATAAATGAATTGCCCTCATACAATCTATGAGGGTTTTCCTTTTGCCGATTTTAAAATCAGGAAACCTCAAGAAACGCTAAAATCAAGTCAGCCTTTGTATTGTAGCGGTTGTGTCCCACATCACTCAGAGTGCGGTTCACTGCATAAATCCTGATTGTCAACGTCCTTATCCTCAGCCTTGGGGAAACAAATTTTGTAACAGCTGTGGCGCACCGCTAGAGTTGCTAGACCGTTATGTTCCACTTCAGCCTTTGGGATCGGGAGGATTTGCTCAAATCTACACGGTTTGGGATGAAAAAACTCAAACTGAGAAAGTGTTAAAAGTGTTGGTGGAAGATTCGCCAAAGGCGCTGGAATTATTTACCCAAGAGGCGGCAGTTTTATCTAGCTTGCAGCATCCTGGTGTCCCTACAGTCGATGCCGATGGATATTTTCATG
>NZ_JAWJTF010000072.1:0-49320 GCF_048836525.1 Nostoc sp. CALU 546 | reverse complement strand
CTCTTGCAAAAGTCCCTAACACCCCGCCCCCAACTCCTCCCCTTACCAAGGCTACGGTGTACACACAAGTCAAAAAAAGATAAATTTCTCATTGTTCTCTCGTTCCTATGCTCTGCATAGGAATGCCTGATTAGAGGCTCTGCCTAGGCTGTTGACTTTGTGCATTTTTCGGGAATTTTTGGGAAAATTATTCGTGTTATTTTTTGTTTGACCTAAACTGCCTGTTTCAGGCAGTTTAGGTCAAAAACAGGCGACACATTTTTTGCATGAAGTCTTACGGGCTAAAGGGTACAGAGTCAACAGCCTAGGCAGAGCCTCTCGGAACTTGTTCCCAGCCTCCAGGCTGGGAACGAGAATACAATAAGTCTTTGGGCTTTTCTTAGTGCCATTCGTACTAGACCATAATTTCTGGCGGTGTGATCGCAGCATATAAATCAGGCGGAAGTAACGCATCTTGAATGTTGATTTTCTTCGGTATGACACCCTCTTTAAAGAATAAATCTGCTACACGCTGTTGTTCCGCTATCAGTTCAGGACTTAGGCCTCTGCGTCCTGCGAAAGTGCGACGAGACATTACCTTGTCGGCCACATCCTCATCGAGCTTTTGTGTGGCGATCATCAACTTTTTCACTTCATTTCGATTCGCCTCTGCCCACTTATCAAGGGCATGAAGTTCTTCAATGATAATTTTGAGCAAGCCAGGGTTTTCTTCGGCAAACTTCCTATCAGCAATATAGTAGCCCCCAGGAGAATCTAGCCCAACAGAATCTCTGAGGACACGAATTCGACCCATCTTTTGAGCGATCGCATAGTGGGGATCTCCAGTCATCCAAACGGGAATTCTCCCTTCGAGAAACGCACCCCGCGCCTCGATGGTCGCCATACTTTTGATTTTAATATCCTTGATGGTCAAGCCGATTGACTGCAAAGCTCTAAGAATAAAATAGTGCGATGCCGAGCCTTTTTGAAAATAAACTTCTTGCCCCTTGATATCCTCAAATTTCTGAAGGGGAGACTCTGGAGGTACAGCAATTACACTACTTGTTCCTGTTCTTGCGGTTCTTTGTGTACCGACGACATAAACAAGGTCTGAACCAGCGACTTGGGCAAATATTGGCGGCGTTTCTCCTACTGATCCCACATCAACTCTTTTCGCGGCCATACCTTCCATGAGTTGTGGCCCTTGGACAAATTGCGCCCATTCCACCTTGATTCCCAGTGGCTCCAAGCGTTTCTCTAAAACTTGCCGATTTCTGAAAAGATCCCCTGCACTCTGATAACCCATGCGGAGAACTTTCGTTTTTATCCCAAGAGAAATTGAATTGCCACTAGTACTTGCTACATTCTGTTGGCCTTGTTGGTTACAACTTCCCAACAAATATGCCATAGAAAAACCGCCCAGACTAGATGTAGCAACATTTAGAAAACGACGGCGTTTAATCATAGTTGTTTGATAGATAAAATAGTTTGGATTGGTTGGAAAGGTTAAAAGAAAGCAAAACTAACGCAGAGAATCTCCCCTGCGATATTCAGCGGTGATGTCGTCGAGTTTTTGTTTCAAATTGTCGTCGAGTTTTAGTTCTACAGCTTTGAGGGTGTCAGCAAGTTGTTCTGGACGACTAGCACCAATAATAGGGGCAGTAATAATCGGATTAGCCAGCACCCAAGCTACAGCTAAGGTAGTGAGCGACAATCCAGCAAATTCCGCCACTGTGCGTAATTCTTCCACAGTATTGAACTCGCGATCGCGCCAGTATCGTTCTTGATAACGTTCTGCGGCAGCACCCAGAGTAAAACGAGTCCCTGCGGTGGGGCCTTGAGTCAGATTGTGTTTGCCAGTGAGTAGACCACCTGCTAAGGGATTGTAAGGAATTACACCTAATCCTTCTTCTTTCGCCAAGGGCAAAAGTTCTCGCTCAATTTCGCGGAACAACAAATTATAGCGGGGTTGAATCGAGACGAAGCGAGTTAAATTTCGCACTTCGGCGCGACCCAAGGCGCGGGCAAGTCGGTAAGCTAAGAAGTTAGAAACCCCAATGTAGCGTACCTTACCAGCACGAACTACTGTATCTAATGCTTCTAAGGTTTCATCGAGAGGAGTTGAAGCATCATCAGAGTGCAATTGGTACAGGTCAACATAATCAGTTCCCAGTCGTTTGAGGGAAGCATCGATCGCATCCAAAATGTGTTTGCGCGAAGCACCCTGATCCCAAGGTGCAGGGCCAACTTTACCTACAGCTTTGGTAGCCAAAATAAAATGTTCGCGTTTGCCTTTGAGCCAGCGCCCAATGATTTCTTCGGTACTTCCAGCCGTAGCTAGCCCACCCCCAAGAGGATACACATCGGCTGTATCGAGAAAGTTAATTCCCGCATCGGCGGCGGTGTCAAGGATTCGCCTTGAGGTTTCTTCATCTGTCTGCAAACCGAAGGTCATTGTACCGAGACAGAGGCGAGAAACAGTCAATCCAGTTTGACCAAGTTTGTTAGTTGGTAAGGTCATGGAAACGTTTTTTATGTCGTTAAATTTTGATAAGAAAACGAACCGCAAAGGCGCAAAGGACGCAAAGAAAGAAGAAAAATTCTCTGCGTTCCCATGTCACCGAGTCTTTGCGTCAGCTTTAACCCAAGAGAAGTTTTTCTTTTTTGTATTCTTCAGACAGCTACAGAAGTACGACGACTTTGTGAAATTAGCCATTGTTGCAATTTCGAGTCACTGTAGACTTCATCGGCAATAAAATGATCGCCTTCAGGTAGTACAGTAAAATCTACGGTTCCCCCGACACCACGTAAGGTATCGACAATAGACTGTGTATTTTCAACAGAGAGCTTTTCGTCTTTTGCGCCTTGGAATATTTGGATAGGAATATTTTTTAGGGCAGCTAGTTGGCTTGGTTCTAATGTCGTAGGTACACGACCAGACACCGCTACCAAACCAGCGAAGCGAGTAGGATGAGAAGCAGCGATATGCCATGCCCCAGCTGTACCTAAGCTGAATCCAGATAAAATCACACGGGACGGATCTATGGGTTGGGAGGTAATGAGATTATCCAACAAAGCAATTACGTCAGATTCTCGATCTACCCAGGTTTGTCCTTCAGGAAGTTGGGGGGCTGCAAAGACATAAGGTAAGGGGCTAGATTCATCTACAAAACGAGGTAAACCCCATTTTAGTAGTACATTTATATCTGTACCGCGATCGCGTGCGCCATGCAAAAACAATACAAGGGGTGCGGGTTTCTTGGTATCTTCAGAAACAGGCGAGAAAAGATAAGGCAGTGAAGCGGAACGGTGTTCGATAGGCATAGCTATAATTCCTCTGTATGTTTGGTGGTCAGATACCCGACTTCTTTAAGAAGTCGGGTATCTCGTAACATCTCAATGCCTTGACAAAGATTTAAGCTACTACAAGGCTCTTATCTACTTGGGTAGTAGGTACTTTCGATTCAACTGCTGTACCCTTGAAGAAGTCAGGGTTGGCTTGGGTATAGAACTTGTAAGGATTATTGAATACATAAGCCTTAAAGTCCGCTTCAGAAATCACACCTTCTTGTACCAAATCCCAGCTTTCCGCTAGTGGATCGGTCAAATCTGGTACGTCCCAATGACCAACATCTGAGGAATAAATGGCGTTGATTTTCACACCCAAGGGATTGGCTTTGTCGTTGAATGCTGCTGCGATGGTGCGATCGTCAGACTCGGAACCAAAGAAGAAACTGTTTACCCAGCGATCGCGGATGTCTTCAATTGTCTCAATCCCGGCTGCGGCAAAGTCTTCCAATTCACTACCAACGGGTGAACGGCTATGACGGTTGAAAGAAGAACCCAAGACACTCTTTTTCAGTTCCTCTTTACTCAGAGGATGTTCTTGCAGGAATTCGCTACCAAAACGCTCGAACAATACGAACAATTCATCAGAATTGGCGTTATCTGGGTTGTAGTTTTGTAGTCCTTTTAGACTGCGCTTGGAGAAACGATCTACTAAATGAATGTAGACGTGTGCGCCCCAATCTGCACCGCCTTCAAGCATAGCTACACGCAACTCTGGGAAACGTTTGGTAACGCCACCAAAGAACAGTGCTTTGGCGAATGCTTGTGAGCCATCGGCAAAGTGACCGATGTGGTTGTTCATGTAGTTACTGATGGAGGAGCGTCCAGTCCAACCTTGACTGCCGTAATGGGTAGTAATGGGTACACCTAATTCAACTGCTTTTGCCCAGAATGGATCGTAGTCATATTCACTATCCAATCCGTAAAAGTCAATGTAAGAAGCATACTTGGCGATTTCAGGGTATTGATCTGCTGGATATTTATCAGCGATCGCTTTAATTGGCCGTTTCACACCACCAGGGATATTTGCTACTTTTAGCCCTAGTGTTTTTACGGCAAACTCCAACTCCTCAACGGCTTCTTGAGGATTACCCATCGGGATACCAGCGACAGGTGTCAGGCGATCGCTATATTTCCGATATAAGTCAGCATGATAGTGATTAACTGCCCGTTGCAGTGCTTGACGGTTCTCTTTACTTGCTCCAGCTGGTGCAAGAACATTGTTAGGAAACAACACCGAATAATCTGATCCTTGCTCCGCTTGACGCTCATAGAAGAGTTCAGGAAGAGTGTAAGTAGCAAGATCCAAAGTATTGCGGGTTACTCTTGCCCACCAAGGCGATCGAATTGTGCGGTTGTACTGGCGTTCTTCTGGAGTTTGTTGATACCAGTCTTTACCATTGCTCTTAGAATTGAGACGAGAAGCTTCCGCCTTGCGTAATTCATCTACAAGTTTCGAGCCACCGTATTTAGCAATGTAATCCTCAAGCGCTGGAGTGAAATCATTGGTATGAACATCGGTGTCAATTATCGGATAATCAAGCTTTGCTTTGATTGCGGCGGAACGAGAAGTTTTTAATCTGCTATATTCAGTCATGTTTTTTTCCTTGAATAAATGACAGAAGTAGTGCTGAGAAATGAGTTATGAGTGCTGAGTACAACAAATACAGACGAGAGTTAGTTGATATTTATCGCGCACTGACTCACCACAAGAGCATCTACAGCACTCGAAACTCACTACTCTTTTTGCTTGTAGTAAGGACTTTAGTCCTAAGTTCACCTAGTGGTTCGCCAAGTTTCCTTGGCGAGGTAAAGGGCAAGGGGGAAAGGGAAAATATGTTTATTCCTTTAACCTTTAACCTTTAACCTTTCCCCTTTTCCCAGCCCTCACCTAACAATTTTGGGTTGGCAGACTACTAGTGTCTGCAAGAGAGAACTAAAGTTCTTACTACGAACGAATCCTATTTATTTATGCCAAAACCAATCTCTCATTCGCTTGTTTGACAACGAATTGATTACCCGGACGACGCAGCCCTAAGTTTTCCCGCAAAGTACTACCTTCATATTCAGTACGGAACAGTCCGCGTTTCTGCAAGATGGGAACGACCAAGTTAACGAAGTCATCCAACCCTGTAGGCAAAATGGGCGGCATGATATTAAAACCATCTGCTGCACCGTTGTTGAACCATTCCTCTAGTTGATCGGCAATACTTTCAGGAGTACCAAGTATAGTGCGATGTCCTCGTGCAGTAGCCAGAGACAGATACAACTGACGCAGTGTCAGAGTCCCACGAGTAGCTAAATCCCTGACTAATTTCAGACGACTCTTATTATTATTGGTGTCGCTGGGTAGTTCGGGAGCTACATCATCTAAAGAATATTTCGACAGATCCACACCCTTGTAATAGTTCTTTAAAATACCCCAAGCTACATCAGGATGAATCAACGATTGCAGAAATTCGTATTTCTCTTGAGCTTCTTCTTCAGTACGCCCAATAATGGGGAAAGCTCCAGGCATGATTTTCAGATCCTCTGGAGAGCGTCCATATTGCGCCAATCGGCCTTTGACATCAGCATAAAATTCCTGGGCATCGGCTAGGGTTTGATTGGCGGTGAAGATTACCTCAGCAGTACGCGCAGCTAAGTCCCGTCCGGCTTCCGATGCTCCAGCTTGTACAATCACTGGGTAGCCTTGGGGCGGACGACCGACGTTCAAGGGGCCTTTGACAGAAAAATGTTTACCCTTGTGGTTGAGTATGTGCAGTTTGTCCGGCTCGAAATAGATACCAGATTCTCTGTCACGAATGAAAGCATCATCTTCCCAACTATCCCACAGTCCTTTGACCACTTTCACAAACTCTTCCGCACGTTCATAACGCTGGCTATGTTCCGGGTGATGCTCAAGACCGAAATTTAGTGCAGCATTCTCGTTACCTGTGGTGACTACATTCCACCCCGCCCGGCCTTTACTCAAGTGATCCAAAGAAGCAAACTTACGTGCCAGGGTGTATGGTTCTTCGTAGGTAGTCGAGGCGGTGGAAATGAAGCCAATGTTTTGAGTTACAGAGGACAAGGCCGAAAAGAGTGTCACTGGCTCGAAATGGACAAGTTTACCATTGCGTTTTTGAGTTTCTGGTTCGCCACCCCAAACTCCTGGACTGTCCGCCAGAAAAACTGCATCGAACAAGCCACGTTGGGCAGTCTGGGTAATTTCTTTGTAATGCTCAAAATTGAATCCAGCGTCTATCTGTGCATCTGGATGTCGCCATGCAGAAACATGATGTCCAGTGGCTTGAATGAATGCACCTAAACGAAACTTGCGTGTTTTACTCATCTGCTTTTTTGTGTATAGCTAAATAGCATCCAAATTAATGCTTCCAAACGACTTCAATTGTTGCTGTGAGTTCTTCTGTAAAGTGTCCAGAAGGCTCAACTGCTAGTAATGCTTCTTTGATATCTGCTTCAAATTCTTCGGCTTTATCGCCATAGAAAATTTTCAAAGAGAAGGCTGTGGTGTATAAGTAGCCAAGATAGCTAGAGACTGTCCAAGATTTTTCAAATGGCACTTCATACACTTCTTGGCGAGCAAATTTTGAATTGGCAATTACAACTTCGTGGGGAGGATCAACTGATTTACGAATACCCTGTCCTCGTTGTCCAGTTCGCCGTTCTTCACCTAACCATTTTTTTACTACTTCTATGGCAGCCTGTTTCCAGGGTAGAGAACTTATCCAAGGATTATCACCTGTATTGAGCAGTGCGATCGCACCATCATCTGCCAACAATTCATAAAGGCGTTCTAGTACGAGTTCCCGTTCCATCCAGTGAAAGGCTCTGCCAATGGTAGCTAATTTAAATACCCCTAAACTAGGGTTAATCAGTTCTGCGCCTTGTTCTAGCCAAGTAATATTATTTGCCCCTACAACTGCTGCTTGCCGTTGCGCTTCCTTGAGCATTTCCGGATCGGGATCGATCGCAACTACGTCCTGAAATTTAGTGCTGAGGGGAATGGCAATTAAACCTGGCCCAGTACCCAAATCAAGCAGTCGTCCCTGACCATTAAGATGAAAAATTTCCGTTAGTTTGTCGAATACAGCCGATGGATATTTAGTTCTGTATTGAGCGTAAACCTCAGCAGCACCCTCAAATAATGTTGGGTCGTAGGTAGGAAGTGTTTTCAGTTGGGTCATACAGTTGGTTTTTTGGTTTACTGAATTTCTATTCAGGGATTGGGGATTAGGCATTGGGAATATTATTCTGAATATTTCCCTAGTACCGCAAGGCGGAATTCGTAATGACGCTCCTGCGTCGCTAACGCTGCGCTAACGTAATTCGTAATTACAGCAGTTTGCAAGGGTTTCAGATATTTCAAATGGGTGGCTTATTTACGCCGTGCTGTACTAGTAGTCTGCCAAGGAAACTTTGCATGGTGGTTAGCAGAGGGGCAGAGGGGAAAGAACTTGGTATTTGCCTCTCCTCTGCTCCCCTGCTCCTCTGCCGACCTCCACCCAGCAATTTTGGGTTGGCGAACTACTAGTCTCTGTTGACAGAACAAATCTATAAAGGAGGACTTGTAGTATGAGAATGCTGAGGTTCTTACCAAGTTTGTTTGAACCACTTAGAACATTGATAGGGCGTTTCACTATTACTTGCATCAGGTACACGATTAAAACAATTCGCAATTATGTTTTGTAACGGGGATTTAACCCCGACACAAAACGTGCTGCCTATCTTGCTGGGGACTCAAACCCCCAAAGTTCGTTGAAATGCTGTAGTCTATTCTTTGCAAAATACTAAAACTTGATCGATTTGCCGTAGTTTGTGTATTTAACAGAGTTTTTCACACTTACGAGAAAAAGGCAAGTACTACTTAATACAAGTTTGCTAATATTTTTCTTTTTGAAAAATGTATCTTAAGATGCTTGTTTTTTTTATTTTTTTATGCAAATATCCAATGTGAACAATAAAACTACTAAATCTCGATAAAGTTTTAGTGGTTTACTAAAAGCCACAAATTAGGCTAATTCAAATTCTTTCTTCTCAAGAGAGCATCCCACTTTTGCATCTCTTCCTTTGTGTGTAATCTGGATGTGAAAATCCTGTCGGGTGCTAGCAAGCAAAGATTTGTTAATTTTCTGTGCATAACCCAATAGCCGATGTTTAAAGTTTTGTGGAATTATGGGCTAGTTATCCCAGGTCTTTTTAATGTATTTTTAATCCTTTCTCCAGCCGCACTTGCTGCTGAAGCACCGGACTTATCCGAGCTAAAATCAGGGGTTGAGGAACTTTCGCCAAGTATTGCAACTCAGCCTGAATCGAATCAAACTGCCAACCCAGAAGTAACTGAAACGCCAGACTATTTACTATTCCAAGAACCAAGCCTACTTTCTCAGGAGACTTTCACAGAGCAAGATGACCCCCTAGCGCAAGTTAATTCTGTTTCTGAATTATCAGATGTTCAGCCTACAGATTGGGCATTTCAAGCATTGCAATCTTTAGTGGAACGCTATGGTGCGATCGCAGGTTATACAGATGGGACATTCAAAGGCGATCGCGCCCTGACACGCTATGAATTTGCGGCTGGTCTAAATACTGCTTTAGACCGAATCAATCAAATAATCGCCAGTTCTACAGCCGACTTAGTTAAACAAGAAGACTTAGACACAATCAAGAAGCTAAGAGAGGAATTTTCCACAGAATTGACTGCACTGCAAGGACGAGTTGATGCAGCAGAGGCAAAGCTAGGAGTCATCGAATCACAACAATTTTCACCTACAGTTAAACTCACAGGTCGAGTACAGTTTGTCCTTGGCTCACTTCTAGCCGGTAATAATGTTGTAACTGGAAGGCCAGCCCCCCGCGTAGTAACACTGCAAGATGCAGTAACTTTGCGATTGAATGCCAGCTTTACAGGTAAAGATTCACTAGGCATAACAATGGGGGGTGGAAGTATTGAATCATTGGGACAAACAAGAGCTGGATTATTAGGTACTTTTGATGGCAGAACGGCTGATAACGCTAATATTACAAGACCACGCAACGATTTTTCTCTTAGTGGTCTGCGTTATCGGTTTCCACTGGCTTCAAACACCCAACTCAACATTTATGCTTTATCCGATGGAGCTAATGAGCTAGGTTTTACTGTTCCGATTAACCCATACTTTGAAAGTAATTTAGCAACTGGTTCTAATGGGATTTCCCGATTCTCACGACGAGCTTTAGTCTATCAATATGGAGATAGTGGTGGCGGAATAGCGGTACTCCACAGATTAAATGAACAGTTCCAACTGGGAGTAGCTTATAGCGCACCTAACGCTAGTAACCCTGGAGACAACAATGGCTTCTTTACAGGCCGATATTTAGCTTTAGGACAGATACTATATACCAGTCCTCAGAAGAATTTTCGCGCGGCTCTAACTTACGTCAATACTTATAGTCCACCTAACGCCAGAGGTTTAAGTGGAACTAACTTTGGCCCAGCAGCAGGAAGTAACTTGGTCAATAGCACCGTAGCGGGAACGGGGACAGTTGCGAATCTTTATGGTGTACAAGCTTTCTATCAATTTAGTCCCAAGTTTGCTATCAATGGTTGGGTAAGTTATGGCGCACACCGCTATTTAGGGCGTGGCGATGGTAATGCTATGGATTGGGCGGTAGGACTGGCTTTCCCGGATCTTGGGAAGAAAGGAAGTTTAGGAGGATTGTTTGTGGGTATGGCACCAAAACTTACCCGTCTCAGCAGTAATGTAGACTTGGGGGCAGGCTTAGGACAAGCAGATAAAGATACTTCCTTGCATATTGAAGGATTCTATCAATATAAAATCACTGATAGGATTGACATTACGCCTGGTTTTATCTGGGTGACTGCACCAGATTCAAATGCCAATAATCCTGATAGTTTATTTGCATGGATTCGTACTGTCTACAGGTTTTAGGGATTATTAATAGATGTGGGGTTGGTTATTATGTCGCTAACCCACCGTTATTTCAGGACTGATAGTCTATGACGCACTATCAGTCCTAAATCCCTACAAATTGGAGATTTTTTGAATTGGAAACCTCTTCGATATAGAAAATAGGTAGACTCGCTAATACTGGGTTCGTGCCAAAAGCTTAGTTGGGGTTGCTTTTTACATAATTTCGTGTAAGATTGTCTTTAATCTACGGTAATTCTCTCGATATATAGTAATTTAAAAAGAAATACTCAAACGGCAAGGTAATTTTTCGATTTTGTTCTCCTTTCTTTCCCTGTCTCAGTAAAACAAACATACATAACATCAAACCTATTCAGTCCTGTTGACGAAATAGGCGTTAATGAGAACTTCATAAAACAACCAATTGGTAGCTTATGACTATTACTCTGAAAAAGACTAAAAGCAGCGAAAAATCCCTAGAAACCCTACTCAACAACAAATTCTCTGATAAAATCATCCCTTGGATAGTTCCTTTTACCGTACTCCTGCTCTGGGAAATTGCTTCCAGAACTGGCTTACTCTCCAGCAGAATTCTTCCAGCACCAAGTAGCGTAGTTTTTACAGCATTTAAGTTAGCCTCAACTGGAGAGCTTTTCCAACATATGGGAATCAGTGCTGCACGCGCTATATCTGGTTTTGTAGTTGGCGGCGGAATTGGCTTTATTTTAGGATTACTTACTGGGTTTTCTCGCATTGGAGAACAATTGTTAGATAGTTCCTTGCAAATGCTGCGTACTATTCCCAACTTGGCATTAATTCCCCTAGTAATTTTATGGTTTGGGATTGGTGATCAAGCTAGATTGTTTTTAGTTTCTATAGGTGTATTTTTCCCAATTTATCTTAATACCTATCATGGAATTCGTAGTGTAGATCCTGAACTTATTGAAATGGGCAGAGTTTATGGTTTAAAAACATCTCAACTCTTGTGGCAAATCGTTTTTCCAGGAGCTTTATCTTCGATTTTAATTGGTGTCAGATTTTCCTTGGGTATTATGTGGCTATCGTTGATTGTTGCTGAACAAATTGCAGCCGATTCCGGCATTGGTTATATGGCAATGAACGCCCGTGAGTTTATGCAAACGGATGTTGTGGTGTTAAGTATTGTTATCTATGCATTACTAGGTAAACTAGCAAACTCTATCGCTAAAGCTCTAGAAAACAAGTTTTTATCATGGAATCCTAATTACACATCTGCTGGGTAAAAAATCCAAATACTCAATAACTGAATCGCTCAATGATCTCTAAAAAAAGGAAAAATCAAAATGGTTTCAAATATACAAGGTTCACAACTTACAATTTTGGGTTTAAGCAAAGTTTTTGGAAATAAAACTGTCTTAAACTCATTAAATCTAGAAGTAGCACCAGGAGAGTTTATTGCTATTGTAGGGCGCAGTGGTTGCGGTAAAAGTACTTTACTACGCCTTGTATCAGGGTTAGATAAACCCACGACAGGCGGCATATTGCTAGATGGAGAACCGCTACGTAAGCTCAGTCATTCTGTAAGAGTGATGTTTCAAGACCCCCGCTTACTACCTTGGAAACGTGTAATAGATAATGTGGGTCTGGGTTTGCAAGAAAATTGGCGTGCAAAAGCTGCGTGGGTATTAGAACAAGTAGGACTCAAAGATAGAGCTGGTGAATGGCCTTACGTCTTATCTGGAGGGCAACGACAACGAGTAGCATTAGCCAGAGCCTTGGTGAGTCAACCACAACTATTACTACTTGATGAGCCTTTAGGAGCATTGGATGCGTTAACTCGCCTAGAAATGCAATATTTAATTGAAGATTTGTGGCAACAGAGAGGTTTTACGGCATTTTTAGTCACACATGATGTAGAAGAAGCTGTGGCGTTAGCAGACAGAGTGATAGTAATTGAAGAAGGACGAGTTGCGTTAGATTTACCTGTAAGATTGTCGCGTCCACGAGACAGAGCTAGTGAAGTATTTGTAAATATTAGGGAAGCAGTACTAGAACAAGTTATGAATAATGAAGGCGCTCATGCACATCAATTATTGCAAATGAGTCATTAATACTCTACTTTTAAGTGGATATCTCAACAAAACCACAACTACCAAGGGTGGTAATTGTGGTCAACAAGAGAGATATTCACTTAGTTTTTTGTACCATAACTAAGGATTTTTACTGAGTCGTTAGTTAATTTATGAGAAATTCATTTTTTCATGAGTACTTCGCTATTCAAATTCACAATCTCGACTTTTAGCTTTATAGAAATTGTTCATCTAGTGGTTGATATTTACTGTAAAGTAAGTTGATTAATAAAAACAAATATTATTTTTATTCAAATCGTTGAAGAAGAATTCAGAAGTCAGAATTCAGGAGTTAGAATAAATCTGTCGGTGATTCAGACCCGTTAACGCTACGCTATCCGCCAGTCATACAGAATTCATTCTGAATTCTGAATTCTGACTCCTGACTCCATTCAAATTCAACATTAGTGGAGAATCTTGGCAAGGCTAGGCTGAAAGTATCACGCTTGTCTCTGGGTACAATGATTTATAGCGTCAATGGCGAGAATAGGTGCTAGGAGAAGAGAGCAGTCTATTGCGGAGGTTTCCTCCGTTGTAAAAACTGCGATCGCGTCTCCAATCTCCAAAGAAAAAGATGTTCTGGTACTCCTCCAGAGAAGCAAGGTAAGTGGAGTGTGCCAAAGGGAAGAGTATCTGAAGGGAGAACACAGAGGTAAAACCTAAATTAGTTAAATAGCATGATTTACTTTATTTTTAATTACGAATTACGTTAGCGACGCAGGAGCGTCATTACGAATTACGAATTATTTTAATCTCTATTGGGCTGAGTAATTAAATCCAATTCTACATAAACTTGAGATATTAATTTTTTTATGTTTGGTAATTTTTTTACAAAAAAGATAGCTCCTATTAAACAACAAATACCACCGAAAAATAAAGCATTATCAACTCCTATTTTACTTGCTAATCCTCCAAAAAATAAATTCCCAAAAGGTAATATTCCCAAAAAGCCTGTTGTAAATATACTTGTGACTCTACCCCTTTTAGTTTCATCCACCAAAATTAATTGCACAAAGTTACTAATAGCTGCCAAGGTAAGCGTATTTGTCATCCCGACAATGAAAATTAATACTAGGCAAGTCTGTAGATTATTAGAGCGAGAAAACAGTATTAAACCTAAACCTAAAACCATAGCAGAATACGCTATGACGTTTACTAATCCTGTGGCTTGTTTCCTTAAAATTAGATAAAGTCCAGCAATTATCGAACCCAGTGCGGAAGCAGTCATTAAAAATCCCATAGTTTCTGCATTACCATTTAATATTTCCCTGACGAAAACAGGTATGAGGTTAACGTGGGTCATTACCATGAAACAAATCAGAATTTGTAAGGTTAAAACATACCTAATGGGGAGAAAATCATAAGCAAAAGTAAAACCTTCTTTTAAATTTTGGAAAATGTTTGTGTTTTTTAGTAAATATTTATTAGAAACTGATTTAATTTGTACAGTTAATATAGCAAAAGCAAATGGTATATAGCTGATACTATCGACTAAAAAACATGAAGCTGCCCCAAATCTGGCAAGTAAGAATCCTCCTAGCATGGGACTGACAAACTTTGCTGTATTAATTAAGAATGAATGGATAGAAATGGCACTGTAAGTATCTGCTTTGTTATCCACCAATCTAGGAATAGTTACCAACCGTGCTGGCAGATCAAACGCTTTGACAGTTCCTTGCATAATACCGATGATGATAATCCACGTAACGGTAATATGACTGTTAATAGTGAGAATAGTAAGAGTAGAAGATAGTAAAATGGATACTAATTGAGTGGTTAATAATACATAACGTAAATTCCAGCGATCTAAATACACACCTACCAATGGCGTAATAATTAACCCCATAAATTGATTGGTGAATCCAACTATGCCAACTAACATGACTGAATTAGTGATTTGATAAACCATCCATACAAGAGCGATTTGAGTCATCCAAGAGCCAAAAAAAGATACACTCTCTCCAATTACGAAACAACAAACATTTGGAGATTTTAAAGCAGGTGGAATATCCCAAGAAGTAAACAATAGTTTGCTTACTTCAGAGCTTTTTTTATTACTTTTTTGCATCAATATTTTCCTTGAGGAGACTTGAGCCAATTTTTGGATGAAAAGTTCACTGACTTTGCTATTTTCTTCGCAATTATTCAGATAATTTAGAAATACTTAAATTTAGTTAAACATAAAGTTAGCAGACTTAATATATCCTGAGACGAATGGCACTAAAAAGAAAAGCCAAAAGGCTTGTGTAGCATCGTTCCCAGTCTTAAGACTGGGAATGTATTTTGAGAGGCTCCGCCTCCAGGCTGGGAACCAGTCTATGGTCAGAATACATTTAGTTTTACTAAGAGTTAGTTTATCTTAAATTTTGAGTTACATATACTTTAGCTCCTAAGCACTTGTATTGTAGCTATGACTATGCAATAATATCAAGTGAATCTACGATAAATCGGTAGATAAATAGTATTTGTAGCTTTTGGCATAAGTACTATACACACAGAGTAATCAGTGAGAACGCGAATACAGTAATACAACTCCAGTTGATATCGAGTTGAAAATTTTGATTTTTGCTTGGTTGTAAAGCTTGATTTTGCTCAAAGTTGACGGCCATCTTAACTATGGAGACGTAATTATGACAATTGCACTTGAACGTCCTACTAAAAAATCTCCTTCAGCACAAATGAAGAATTTTAACCATTTCCATCAAAGTGATATATAGCAATCCGATAGCGAAGCGGTAGCGAGTCTTGTCTACGACACGCTACGCGAACGAGCGTCTTTGATTTCTGAATCACTCGTAGA
The DNA here is from genome assembly GCF_048836525.1 of Nostoc sp. CALU 546. Lineage (NCBI taxonomy): Bacteria > Bacillati > Cyanobacteriota > Cyanophyceae > Nostocales > Nostocaceae > Nostoc > Nostoc sp. CALU 546. The sequence goes on along the minus strand of NZ_JAWJTF010000072.1, from coordinate 34,171 downwards.
GGTAAGGGACTGGGGATTAGGGACTGGGGACTGGAAAGAAGGAATAAAGGTGTACTGAGTTTTGTTCAAAAATCAAATATGAGTCCTATAGGAATCCGCTTTGATTTCTGAACGAATTTGCGTAGATAGGCAATCGGCAATCTTTCTGAACGAATTTGCGTAGATAGGCAACGACGAACTTACGGTTTAAGAGCAATTACTCCAGAAATTATGGCAGGTCAACAGCAAATCGCGGATTTATTTACCCAAGAGAAAGTAATTCCTAAATCCATAGATGTAAAAGAAGCAATGCTGACACCTGAGCAATATGCAGCTATCACACCTAAAACCATGATTAGTCAGAAATAATTAGTAATTCATAATTACAATGTACAATCAACGCGCTGCTTTTACTGTTGTTTTGAATAATTAAAGGATTTTTATTTTATGGCAAAGACTTTTTCAACAATGCTACCTTTAGGTGTTTTAGCACCTGATTTTTATTTACCAGATGTAGTTTCGGGTAGAACGATTTCACTCTCTGATTTTGCTAGCGAAAAAGCCTTGCTAGTGATATTTTTGAGTCGCCATTGTCCATACGTACAGCACATCAAATTTGAATTAGCAAAACTGGGTCAGGACTATATACAAAATACAGATAGGAATCTGGGTATTGTGGCAATTAGTGCTAATGATATTACTACCCATCCTGACGATGCACCGGAATCTTTGAAAGCCTTTGCACAAGAGTTAGATTTAGCTTATCCACTCCTGTTTGATGAGACTCAGAAAACCGCGAAAAACTTTTTTGCTGCTTGTACTCCTGACTTTTTTCTCTTTGATGCTACTCGCAGACTGGTTTATCGGGGACAGCTAGATGATAGCCGCCCACAAAGCGAAATACCTGTGACTGGAAAAGACTTGCGGGCTGCAATTGAAACTGTCTTGAGAGGTCAGGCTGTGACTTGGGAACAAAAGCCTAGTATTGGTTGTAATATCAAATGGAAGTCAGGGAATGAACCTGTTTATTATCAAAATCCGGCGTTAGCGTTCGCGTAGCGTTCCGCAGGAAAGCTCACCCTTGGTAAGCTAATCAGCATTTAACTTGCATTATCAGGGCGGGTAAGATGCTCACCCCACAAGACATTGATAAAATTTTAATATGCAAATTAGATGTGTTTTAGCTTATCGCAGTTCGATAGAAACTAGGAAATAGGGGCTAGGGTTGATTCTATACCCAATGTCCCTGGAAATTACTTTTAATACGGAATGGTAGCAAAGGGTTGAGTTATGGCAGGGAAATTAGATAATAAAGTAGCAATTATTACAGGAGCTTCTGCGGGAATTGGCGAAGCTACGGCTATAGCCTTAGCCGCAGAAGGGGCAAAAGTGGTAATTGCAGCCAGAAGAGGCGATCGCTTGGAAGCATTATCCAAAAAAATTGCTACCAGTGGGGGAGAAGCGTTACCTATTATTACTGATATCACCGACGAAACCCAAGCCAACAACCTAATTCACAAAGCCAACGCAGAGTTAGGGCGAGTGGATATTTTAGTTAATAACGCAGGTGTAGCCCTGACAGGTAATATTCATGGCGGTAATACTTCCGAGTGGCGACGGATGTTTGATGTCAATGTCTTCGGATTGCTTTATGCTACCCATGCAGTCTTACCAATTTTCAAAGCCCAAGGTAGCGGTCATATCGTTAATATCTCATCAGTAGCAGGCCGGATAGCCCGTGCAGGTGTGGGGATATACAACGCCACTAAATGGGGTGTGAATGCCATTTCCGAATCCCTACGGCAAGAAGTTTTACAAGATAATATCCGTGTCACTATTATTGAGCCTGGTTTGGTGGAGACAGAAATCAATAATCATGTCACCGATCCTGTAGCTAAAAAAAATGTTGAAGACCGGATCAAAGCAATTACACCACTACAAAGTGAGGATATTGCCAGAGCGATCGCTTATGCTGTAACTCAACCACCCCACGTTAATGTCAATGAAATTCTCATTCGACCAACTCAACAAGAACGGTAATGAAAGAAAATAGCATCATTACTGGTTTTCATGCTCATGTCTACTACGATACCAAGACTCGTGAGACTGCTGCCCGTATCCGAGAAGGATTAGGAGCTAGATTTGAAGTAAAACTTGGACGCTGGCACGATCAACCCATTGGCCCGCATCCACAAGCAATGTATCAAGTTGCCTTTTCACCAAACCAATTTACGCCAGTCGTCTCCTGGTTAATGCTCAACCGTGAAGGGTTAGATATTCTCGTCCACCCTGAGACGGGTGATGATGTCACAGATCATACAGCACATTCTTTATGGCTAGGAAATAAGCTAGATTTAAACGTCGATTTCCTACAACGCATCAAACCCCACGCCTCTTAAAAATCCTCTGCGTATCTCTGCGCTTTCCTTGGCGTACCAACCCTGCGGGAAGGCAAAGCGCCTATGCGTTTAAAAACCGCTAAAATTTTATGCGCTAATTCGTAATAGGCATACATTTTTCGGATCTTGCATTTGCGGCTTGTCTATGTGAGTATTCTATCAGTAAAATACGGTAAATTGCCCAATTTATCGTAGTATTGTTATTGCTTGTAGTTTAATGTACGTATGCTTAGTAAGTATTTACCACATCGACTGATGAAGATTGTCAGCAGTTTTCTTCAGAATTATGAAATATCCAGAATTGGCACATTTGCCTTATTCTTTGCTGTCGGATTAAGTTTAACTCTTGTGATCTCGGCTTGTTCTCCCAACAACACAAGTAACTCTGCCGCAACGCAGACAGCAACTCAAGGTGTGGTAGTTCGTATCGGCTATCAAAAAGCGGCTACTATTCTCAACGCTCTCAAGAACCGAGGCAGTTTAGCGCAAACTTTAACTGCTGCTGGTGCTTCAGTGACATGGGCGGAATTTCCCGCCGGCCCACCTATGCTAGAAGCCATGAATGTAGGTAGTATTGACTTTGGCTACACAGGAGAATCACCACCAATATTTGCCCAAGCCGCAGGTACTCCCTTGCTTTATGTTGCTTACGATCCTTGGAGTCCCAAAGCCGAAGCAATTGTTGTACCAAAAAATTCACCAATTAAAACCGTTGCTGAACTTAAGGGGAAAAGAGTAGCCTTTGCTAAAGGGTCAAACACTAACTATCTTGTTGTCAAAGCTATAGAAGCTGCCGGATTAAACTATAGTGACATCCAACCAGCACATCTGACACCAGCAGATGCCCGTGCAGCCTTTGAAGGCGGTAACGTTGATGCTTGGGCAATTTGGGATCCTTACCTAGCAGCAGTTGAACACGATCTAGATGTCAGGATATTAACAGATGCGACAAATTTAGCACCAAATCGGGGTTACTATCTTGCTCGTCAAGAGTTTGTCAATTCTCACCCAGATTTGTTGAAAACCCTTTTAGATGAAATCAGCAAAACAGATAAATGGGCAGCAGATAATCCAGAGGAAGTTGCCAAGTTTCTAGAACCAGAATTAGGTATTAAAGCAGCAGCATTGGAAATTGCTGAAAAACGCCGGGAGTATGGCGTTTTACCGCTCACAGATGAAGTCATCACTCAGCAACAAAACATTGCTGATACTTTTCATAAAATCAAGCTAGTTCCCAAGCAAATCCAAGTCAAAGATATCGTTTGGAATGGTAATTCGTAATGACGCTCCTGCGTCGCTAACGCTGCGCTAACGTAATTCGTAATTTAGGAAGTCCCATCCCCATCATCTCCCACCTGCGGGTTTGCGCTAGCGTCTCTGCAAGAGAAGCTAAAGCTACATCTCCACCACTCCCCACTTCTAAAAGCTTATGGACATCAATACCCAACAAATAAAAACTGATGTACTTGTCATTGGTGGCGGTACAGCCGGGACAATGGCTGGAATTAAAGCCAAACAAGCGAATCCAGATGCAGAGGTGCTGATCTTAGAAAAGGCTAACATCCGACGGAGTGGTGCGATCGCAATGGGTATGGATGGCGTGAATACCGCAGTCATTCCCGGTCATTCTACCCCAGAACAATACGTGCGCGAAATCACTCTTGCTAACGATGGGATTGTAAACCAAAAAGCCGTATATCAAACAGGCAAATTAGGTTACGAAGTCATCCAAGAACTAGAAAGTTGGGGTGTGAAATTTCAAAAAGATGCCCAAGGCAACTATGACTTAAAACAAGTGCATCGTGTGGGTAAATATGTCTTACCCATGCCAGAAGGAAAAGACCTCAAAACAATTCTCACTCGCCAAGTCAAACGCCACAAAGTCAAAGTTACAAATCGCGTCATGGCAACCCGCGTCTTAGTTAAAGAAGGACGTGCTATTGGTGCAGTCGGATTTGATGTCAGAAACGGCGATTATATTGTCATTCAAGCTAAAGCAGTCATTTTATGTACAGGTGCTTGCGGCAGATTAGGATTACCCGCTTCCGGTTATCTCTACGGCACTTATGAAAATCCTACTAATGCCGGGGATGGCTATTCAATGGCTTATCATGCAGGTGCAGAACTTAGTAATATTGAATGCTTTCAAGTTAATCCTTTAATCAAAGATTACAACGGCCCCGCCTGTGCCTACGTTGCTGGGCCTTTTGGCGCACATACAGCCAACGCCGAAGGAAATCGCTTCATTAGCTGCGACTATTGGAGTGGTCAAATGATGTTGGAAATTTGGAAAGAATTAAACTCTGGAAAAGGGCCAGTCCAACTAAAAATGACCCATTTAGATGAAGATACAATTGCTGAAATTGAATCTATACTGTGGGCAAATGAACGACCAAGTAGAGAACGCTTTCATCAAGGTAGAAATGAAGATTATCGCACTCACGGCGTAGAGATGCACATTTCAGAAATTGGCTTATGTAGTGGTCATAGTGCCTCTGGTGTGTGGGTAAATGAAAACGCTCAAACAACCGTTCTAGGTTTATATGCAGCCGGAGACATGGCCAGTGTTCCTCATAATTATATGATTGGGGCATTTGTTTTCGGTCGTATAGCCGGAAGTCATGCCATTGAATATATTGAAGATTTAGATTTTATCGAACCAGAGACAGATTTTTTAGAAGCTGAAAAAGCCAGAATTTATGCACCATTAACACGTCCCAATGGTGTACCTCATACTCAAGTTGAATACAAATTAAGACGGTTAGTTAATGATTATCTGCAACCACCAAAATCAGGCAATAAAATTGAGATTGGTCTGAAACATTTTGTCCAATATCAACAAACATTAGATATAATGGGCGCTCGTGACCCCCATGAATTAATGCGTTCTTTGGAAGTTCATTTTATTCGAGACTGTGCAGAAATGGCAGCTAGAGCATCATTATATCGTCAAGAAACTCGTTGGGGACTTTATCATTACCGTTTAGATTATCCTGAAAAAAATGATGATGAATGGTTTTGTCACGTCAACTTAAAAAAAGATGAATCAGAGCAAATGATATTGTTTAAACGTCCTGTAGATCCTTACATAGTAGAAGTAGATAAAATCAAAGACATTTATGATGTAACTGTGAGGTAAAATATTCAACAATTAATTTATTCAGATGCTTAAAGCATTGACTTAGTAAAAAAAGATGCAACTAACTAATTTTGAAATACCCAAAGGATTTAGCAGTTTTGTAAGCAACTTAGGTATTAAAGATAATACTGATGATTTCGTTTTGGTTAAATCAGAAGTTCCATGTGTTGCTGATGGAGTCTTTACTCAAAGTCTATTTGCAGGGCCAAGTGTCACTATCAGCCGCCGAAATTTAACAGATGCTCAAGCGCAAGGCATTATAGTCATATCTAAAAATGCCAATGTTGCTAATGGTGCTATTGGCGTTGCTGATGCAGAAGAAATTATTCAACTCGTCGCAACTGAAACTGGGATAGCTGCTCAAGATATTGTTATAGCATCTACAGGTGTTATTGGAAGACGTTACCCCATAGAAAAAATCCGAGGTAGTTTATCAGGTATAGGTACAAAATTAACTACTGCCGATTTTGAAAAAGCAGCAGTTGGCATTATGACAACTGACACCGTACCTAAACTAGCTACGCGACAAATTGGCAATGCCAAGTTAATCGGAATAGCTAAAGGTGTTGGCATGATTGAGCCTAATATGGCTACGCTGTTAGCTTTCTTCTTCACCGATGCAGCCATTCCCAAAGATATACTTCCTGCTATTTTCCGACCTATTATAGATAAAACATTTAACTGCCTGAGTGTAGATACTGATACTTCTACAAGTGATTCTGCTGTAATTCTTGCCAATGGTTTAGCTGGTGAAGTTTCGCAACAAGAATTTACTCAAGCTTTGCAAGAAATCGCACATGAATTAGTGCTAAAAATCGCACAAGATGCAGAAGGTTCTACTAAAGTTATTGAAGTTACTGTAGATACTGCTATTGACTATGCACAAGCTAAACGAGTTGCCAAAGCAATTGTTAATTCCCCTTTGGTAAAAACTGCTATTTATGGAGCCGATCCCAACTGGGGAAGAGTCGCTATGGCTATAGGCAAATGCGAAGATGATAAAGAGATAAATCAAGAAAAAGTTGTAATTAAATTTGATTATATCCAAGTTTATCCTGACACTTTTTCTGAGGAAAAGTTAGAGCAACTACAAAAAATTATGTCCCAAGAAAAAGTAAATATTCATGTCAGTCTCAATATTGGCGAAGCTGCTGCAACTGTATGGGGATGTGACCTTTCAGAAGGTTATATTGATATTAATGGTAAATATTCAACTTAAAATAATATGTGTTATAAAAATAACAATGTCTATTTATAACTCAATTGGTAAACAATATTCAAAAACTCGCATTCCTGATATCCGCATTGTCAATCAACTAATTGATTTACTCAATTTACCCAAAGGTAGCATTATCGCTGATATTGGTGCCGGTACTGGTGGTTACAGTCTAGCCCTAGCTAACAAAGGATTTCTTGTTAATGCTATTGAACCTTCTTTAGTAATGCAAAAACAAGCAGTAGAACATCCGCAAGTTAAGTGGTTCACTGGCTATGCAGAAAATTTACCTTTACCAGATAAGTCTGTTGATGGCGTTATAAGTATCCTAGCAATTCATCACTTTACTCATCTTGAAAAAGCCTTTCAAGAAATGCAACGAGTTATTAGAGATGGGACAATAGTTTTGCTCAGTTTTGATATTAGGTTTGCTGAGAAAATATGGCTTTATGATTATTTCCCGTTTTTGTGGGAAGATGCTTTACGATTTTTACCACTTAACGAACAGATAAACTTAATTCAGAGTAATACTCAAAAGCATGTTGAAGTCATACCTCTTTTATTACCATACGATTTATCTGATTTATTCGCAGCAGCAGCCTGGAGACGACCAGAGTTATATCTTCAACCAGAAGTACGTGCTGGAATATCATCTTTTGCGTTAGGAAATCAAGATTTAATAAATAAAGGATTACAGTTATTGGCAGCAGATTTAAGTAGTGGTGAATGGGTAAATAAATATGGTGATGTTCGTAATTTAATGGAAATTGATTTGGGTTATCGTTTTATCCGCACAACGTTGAATAACTGAATAAATGTGATTTAAACTTATGGCAATTCAAATGACTATAGGTCAGACAATTAAAATTAGACAAGCTGAGATTAAAGATGTAGAGAGAATTGCTAGTCTTTGCGAACAACTTGAGTATTCTGTGACAAATCAACAAATAGAACAGCGCCTTACTAAAATTAAAAATAACGATGCTCATATTGTGTATGTTGCCATTCTAGAAGATGAATATGTAATTGGTTGGGCACACGCTCATATTTCAGAATTAATAATTATTCCTACTCAAGCAATCATTTTCGGTTTAGTGGTAGATAAAAATTATCGACATAATAGAATTGGAAGGCTTTTAATGCAACAAGTTGAACAGTGGGCTAATATGGTTGGCTGTGAAGGAGTCATACTCCGTTCTAATTTTAAACGTAAAGAGGCTCACTTGTTTTATGAAAAAATTGGTTATACGAATATCAAGCAGTCAGTGACATTTTATAAAAAATTACAGTCTCAAGAGTAAATAACTTAAAAAATGATTACTGGAGTTAATCCGTCGGAAGGATTATAATTTTTAGTTTAAAGTTTATTAATTGAATTAGGGAGTAATAAATGTATGGCTTTAATTACACAAAGAATAGATGTTCCTGTCATCGTTGATGAATCAAAATGTTTAGAAAAATGTACAGCTTGTATTGAGGTTTGTCCTTTAGATGTGTTGGCGAAGAATCCAGAGACAGGCAAAGCTTACATGAAATATGATGAGTGCTGGTTTTGTCTACCTTGTGAAAAAGAATGTCCTACTAATGCAATTACAGTACAAATTCCCTTTTTATTACGTTAAAGATTCTCTGTAACTCTGTGCTTCTGTGGTAAAAATAATGAATGATGACCTCAAAGATTGGCTAGAAATGCTGCGATCGCCTGATGTAAATGATCGCTTAGTAGCTGTCAAAACGTTACAACATTTAGGCGATGAAGAAACAATAGACGCTTTAATTATCGCTTTGAAAGATGAAAATATTGCTGTCCAAAAAATAGCGATCGCTGCTCTTTGGGAAATTGCTAATCCCGTTGCCATCCCTGCCTTAATTGAAAGCCTCGGTTCAGCAGATACAGATATTCGCACTGAAGCTGCATCAGCATTAAACGAGTTAGTTACACAAGATGAATTGTTACTTTTACTAGATAAACTCCAAAGTAATGATATAAATCTTCAATTAAATATTTTAGTGCTTTTGCGGAAGATACATGATATTCAATCTTTACCCGACATTTTACCCTTTTTAGAATCAAAAAATCCTGAGTTAAGAGAAGCAGCCGTTACGACACTGCGATATATCAATCAACTAGAAAAATGTCCGCAAGCTTTAAATTTAATCTTTGATGAGGAAGCAAGTGTACGTCGCGCTGCTGCTTTAACTTTAGAACATTTACAAGATACAGAAGTGATTACAATACTTTGTCAAGCACTCACAAATGATAGTGACTGGCAAGTTCGCCGGAATGCAGCCAAATCTCTGGCGATTCATGCAAATAATCAAGCGATTTCAGCATTAGAAATAGCTTTAAATGATGAACATTGGCAAGTGCGGAAATCAGCAGCACAAGCTTTGCAAAAAATTCCAGATATTCAAGTTATACCGAGATTAATTCAAGCATTAACAGATGAATATGCAGATGTCCGCAAAGAAGCTGCGATCGCACTTGGTAATTTAGCTCACCCTGATATTATTAACCCTCTGCAACAAGCCTTAGATGATCCTGACAAAGAAGTGTCCATCCAAGCGCAACAGGCAATTCATAAGATTCAAACAGCTAAAATAGTCTCAAGGGAGCAGTAAATAACTAAGGTAAAACGCAATGGGAAATCCATTTCCTGGAATGAACCCGTATTTGGAACAGCCTGAACTTTGGCATCAAGTTCACAATCGTTTGATTGTAGCGATCGCTGATGACCTAACTCCTCAAATCGTGCCTAAATATCGAGTTTCCATAGAGGAGCGAGTTTACACTAGTGTAGATGATATCTTACTTGTGGGAATTGCTGATGTAGCCGTTGCCAATCGTAACACTACAGATACCAGCACAACTTTGACGGCTGCAAAACTTACCGAACCCAGTAAAGTGAAAGTTCCCATACCGGAACAAGTAACTGAAAGATTTTTAGAGGTGCGAGCAACTCAAAGTAAAGAAGTAGTTGCGGTGATAGAAATACTTTCCCCTAAAAATAAACGCTCCAAAGAAGGTAGAGCCGCTTACGAAAACAAACGACAAAAAATTTTAGCTTCTGCAACCAATTTGGTAGAAATTGATCTCTTAAGACAAGGAGAGTCAATGCCTGTTTTAGGAGCAACAGCCACAGATTATAGTATCTTGGTTAGTCGCAGCTACAACAGGCCTGATGCAGATTTATATACTTTTGATTTAAAAAACCCAATTCCTGTTTTTCCTGTACCTTTGCCTGAGGGAGAACCTGAACCTATAGTTGACTTGCAAAGCTTATTAAATGAAGTTTACGAACGTGCTAGATTTGACTTGGCAATTGATTATTCACAACCTTTAAAGATAGCGCAATCGCCCGAAGAAGAAGCTTGGGTGAGAGAAGTTTTGCAGAGGATCTAAATCAGAGCGATCGCTTTTACTATATTGCAACTAGCAAATTTCTAATCCCTAAGCTTCTCTTAACCATGTCTAACCACCAATCGCCCTTTCAGCATCCAGAAGATCACGCAAAACCAGACACTAATTTATATCAGCAAGAAGTCGTCCAACTACTCAAACAGGTTATTGAACCTATTTTAAAAAATGACATCGTTAGTTTGGGAATGGTACGAAACTTACGCATAGTTGATGACTATATTTACTTGCGTTTATATGTTGGTTATCATCAGCACCAATTACAGCCAGAGATTGAATCTAAATTGTCATCTCTATCTTGGTGTAAAAAAACTTATATTCAAATTTGTACAATTCCCGGTGTTAAAACAACTCTAGGCATTTCTAGTGGTAAAGGTGGTGTGGGGAAATCCACAACTGCCGTTAATATCGCCGCAGCTTTAAAATTACAAGGTGCAAAAGTAGGACTATTAGATGCTGATGTTTATGGCCCCAATATTCCCCAAATGTTAGGTTTAGGACAAGCTGATATTCAAGTAATTAATACTCCCACAGGTGATAAGTTTTTACCTCTAGAAGCTCAAGGAATCAAACTAATGTCAGTGGGTTTACTTGCAGAAGCAAATCGTCCTTTGGCATGGCGGGGGCCTGTATTACACAAAATTATCACGCAATTTCTGCAAGATGTGGAATGGGGGGAATTAGATTATTTATTGATAGATTTACCTCCCGGTACAGGTGATGCTCAAATTACAATTATCCAAGAAAGCCCAATTTGCGGAGTCATTTTAGTGACAACTCCTCAACAAGTGGCTGTTGCAGATGTACGACGTAATATATATATGTTTCGCCAAGTGGGTGTTCCTGTGCTTGGCATCATTGAAAATATGAGTTATTTAATTTGCGGTGATTGTGGTTCACGCACACCGATTTTTGGTAGTGGTGGCGGCGAACAACTGGCCGCAGAATTACTTGCGCCTCTGTTGGGACAAATTCCCATTGATCCCCGCATTTGTAGCGGTGGAGATACTGGAAATCCGATCGCAATTAGTGAACAAGCTTCTCCAGCCAGTGAGGTTTTTAGAAAAATTGCAATATCACTTAATGCAACTTTTAAAAACCAGGCTGCGTAGATATTTCACAGCCTAGTTTAAAACTATCTAGCTTACGCCAGCACTGGTTGGGCTTCTAGTTTCTCAGCTTTCTGCTTGAGGACAGTCGGTAATTCACTGGTTAACGGCTCACCTTCAACCACTTGTGAACGGAAACCATCTGGCCCAACTGGAACATCACCTGTGATGGTAGTGCGATAGAGTACGCGCTCAACTTCTATATGATCCAAATCTTGTGGGGCTAAATGCGAAGTGGCGCGGTTGTCCCAGAATGCGATATCACCATTGTTCCAACGGAAGCGGGTGGTGTAAGCAGGTTTGGTGATTTGGTTGAAGAACAACTCAAGTAATAATTCGCTTTCTTGTGGTGACACATCCAGAATGTGGGAAGTGAAGCCAGGATTGACGAACAATGCACGTTCGCCTGTCTCTGGATGAACCCGCACGACTGGGTGAACAGAAACCAGTGGATTAGCTGCAATGCGCTGGGCGAGTTTGCTATTGCTTGGTATCCGTAACCGAGCATTGAACCGATGTTCTGCTTTTAATCCATCTGCCAACTTCCTTAGAGGTTCTGATAGACCCTCGTAGGCTGCAACTAGATTAGTCCACTGTGTATCACCGCCAATGTTGGGGACATTCACCGCACGTAAAATAGACCCTGCTGGTGGGTTAACAACTGCTGTCACATCGGTATGCCAACGGCTTTCGTAGCTGGAACGGCGCAGTCCATTGCGACGTTCGTAGCGACTGCGATCAATCGGCAGTATTTGTGAGAAGCCTTCGATTGGCTCATCCTCGTGGGGATGTGCATAAGTCACTTCGCCGAAACGAGATGTGAACGCAATCTGTGCAGCATGATCGATGTTCTGACCGCGAAAGAAGATAACTTTCCACTTCAACCATGCTTCCCGAATTTCGGCAACCGCTTCATCATGCAGAGGACGCGACAAGTCTACACCACTGATTTCTGCACCGATGAAACCAGCTACCGGTTTGACTTCAATATGCTTGTTGCTCATATAAATCTCCAGGGTTGTACCCAATATATAGCTGTGTTTGCACTCGTTCACTTCCTTCGTGTTGCAATCGAATACCAGCAATATCTCGAAGGATGCGATCGTAGTCAAAATTATTATACTGCAACTTGATAGATTTACCGTATTTTATTTTAAATGGGACAAAAATATCCCCGATTTTTTGAAAAAATCGGGGATCTGAGGCGAATGGCACTAAGAAAAGATACAGCCCTTGTTCTGACTGGAACAAGCCTCCAGGCTGGGAATCCATTCTGGGAGGCTCCGCCTCCAGTAGCTTGAATTGAGGCAGAGCCTCTTTTAAATACATTCCCAGCCTCCAGGCTGGGAACGAGACGACACAAGCTTTTGGGCTTTTCTTAGTGCCATTCGGATCTGAGGCTTTTAATATTTGCAAATCGAATTTAAATTACTGATACTGATTCGTGAATCCTGGTGGGAATGGCACTAAGAAAAGGGAAAATCGTTGAGGCAGCAAGGGTGCAGAGGAGCGGAGGTGCAGGGGAGAAAGAAGAAGTTTTAAGCATTGCGTTCGGATATTTAGAAACTCCCCCCTGCGCCCCTGCTCCTCTGCAATCCTTACGCTGCATACCCTTCAGCTTAACTTAGTGCCATTCAATCCTGGTGGTATCAGTGCATCTTCCAAATCAGCCCCTAGTAAGTTTGCACCTTGGATGTTGGCATTTGTGAGATTTGTTTTTTGTAAATCTGCCTTTTGTAAGTTTGCTCCTTGCAAATCAGCCCCTAACAAGTTTGCTGCTTCTAAATCTGCATCAAATAAGTTTGCACCTTGCAAATTTGCTCCAGCTAGGTTTGCTTTGCTTAAATCTACTCCCTGTAAATTAGCTGATGTTAAGTTTGTTCCTTGCAGATTCGCCTTTTCTAATTCGGCTTCTTGTAAATTTGCACCCGCTAAGTTAGCAGCTTGCAGATTTGCATTGTCTAATTGCGCTTCTACTAAGTTGCATCCAACACATTCATTGGTTGTTAATAGACGTTGAACATTTGCAGCTACAGTGTTTACTGGCAATATTGTTGGAGGTATGACAGGAGAGGGAGACACTATTGGAGTTGACGTGGATTCTGTAGTTACTGGTGGTATTTCTGATTGAGCTAAAGCATAAGGCTGATCAAAAAGAGAAAATACCGTCATAAATGCCATAAATACAGCAGTTAAAAGCCAAGAAGTTACTTTTTTCGAGTTTGTTTTTTTCATTGGTTTACTTTCCTTGAATTTAGTATCGGGTTTTGTTTTGTTTAATGTTGATTCTAATTTAATACTAATTAATCTTCAAAATCAAATGCTATTATTTTGCATAAACATAAATAAAAATGATGATTAGTTTTAGGTTAGTCATGCAAACTATAAATATGCGCTCAAAATTAGTTTTGGAATAAATTATATATTTATTTTATTTGAAAAAATGGTCACTTTTATCAACTTCTAGTCTGTCTCGATTTACCCAACGATTAACGAACTCATTTTTATTTTTCTGCACTTTTACTTGCACTTGCTTAGAGCCTAATTTGACAACTTCGCCAGGAATTTTCTGGGTTTTTTCTGAGTCAGCACGAGCTTTATAAAGCCAGATAACTTTTTGCCCTACGAAATAGTCAGAATTTGCGCTTAAATGTGATGTTACATCTGCCCAAGAGGGAGTAGCAATTGCTAAGTTAATTAAAAGAATTAAAGTCATTAAAGCTATTTTGAGAATTTTCATGTGTTTGATTTAAGCTTCTATCTAAAAAGCATTGCTAGATTAGGTACAAGTTGATAAGTTCCACTTTTAAACATGATGGATAATCCTAAGTATATTAATACAAATGGAAAGACTTTCCGACCATAGCGAGTCATAACAGAAGCCATGACAGGATTCCGGGTTAGGTTGTAAGAGACAAAGCACCACATTCCAATCGCTAAATAGCAAACACATAAAATGACTGCCAGACTAGGAACGTTACTGCTAGCAAATAGCGGAACATAGATACCGATATTATTTCCACCATTAGCAATGGTAACAGCAGAAACCCGATAGGTTTGACGATCTTTTAGCGTTGCTACTAATGATTTTTTCTGGCGTTTTGTTTTGGCTGAATTAGTAAAATTAACTGATACAGCTTGTAAAGTCTCTTCTTCCTCTCCTCTACTCATTAGATGACTAATACCAATTATAATTGGGAGAATTCCTAGCAATCCAATCCATGCTTCTGGAAGAACTAAACCACCAAAGAAACCAGGAAGACTAGCAAACACTAGTGCAGTAAATCCTACAAATTCGCCAATAATAATATGCTTGGGACGAAAATTATGATTCACTTTGCCAAAGAAAGCTGTCAAATATAAATTATCATCAAATGTCGTTGCAAAAGCCGCAGATATTCCAATAAATAATGTACCAATTAGCCAAGCCATATTTTTTCTCCGCAACGATTTAACAAAATTCTTTTAGAAGATGGTTGAAGCGATCGCAATTAATTACAGATGTGATTTTGTCCTTCAACGGGTAAGCTTAGTAGCTTATGAACTTCATATTATGGGCTGGCTAGAATAAGAGCAAATACTCTTTTTTGTTAAAATGATAAAATGAAGTTATTGAATAAAAAATAAAAAGCACCAGGCGTGAGAATTGCCTGGTGCAAGATGTAAATTACGGCTCAGATACCCGACTTCTTAAAGAATTCGGGTATCTTGTTTTTCACAAATGATTTAGAACGGCTCGATCAGTTAAACACCAGGAGTATTGCCGCCATCAACCAGAATCTCCGCCCCAGTAATGGAAGAGGCAAGATCAGAAACTAAAAATAAAGCCAGTGCAGCAATCTCTTCTGGCTTAACGATTTTCCCTAGAGGTATTGCTTTTAATGATTCTGCCTTGATTTCTTCTACACTCACACCACGGATTTGAGCATTTTGCTCTGCTAAACGTTCGGCACGCTCTGTACCAGTTAGACCGGGTGAAATAGCGTTAATGCGAATATTATGTTGGGCTAACTCTTTAGAAATTCCTCGCGTGAAATTCAATAAGGCAGCATTGGTTGTACCGCCTGGGAGGAAGGACGGACGAGGTGTGCGTCCTGCACCACCAATAATGTTGACAATTCGCCCATCATGCCGATTTTTTTGATGTGGGACAACGGCTCTAACTAATCGGATGTAGCCCAACAATTTCAGATTCCAAGCATCTAAAAAAGCATCATCACCCAACTCTAAGAAAGATCCTGCACGCGCTGAACCAGCATTGTTAATTAGGATATCAATCTGACCAAATTGTGCCAGGGTTGTAGAGACAACCTGATCAATACTTTCTGCTTGAGTGAGGTCGGCACTGACAGAAATCACTTTAGCGCCTGGAGTCGGTAAGGATTGGATATCGGCTACTGCTTTCTCTAGCTTTTCTTGATTACGAGCAGCAATCACTACATTCACACCTTCAGTGTAGAGAGCTTTAGCCGTGGCTAATCCAATACCTGCACTTCCACCTGTAACAATTGCTGTTTTACCTGATAGTTGTAGGTCTAAGCTCATAATGATTTACCTGTGTTGAAAATATTAATTGTTTGAATTTCAGACTCAAATCAAATTAGACTCAGCGCGAATTAATAATATTGCTGACTGAGAGCCTGTATTGTGGATATTCAAGATGCCTTGACTCTCACCAGATGTGCAGTCTAAAAGTATCTTGATTTCTGTATCACGCTTTTCTAAATCCACACTACAAATAATGGCAGTTATTTTTTTACCAGATAAACTTCCGATCCAAACATCAATATTAGACCTATCTCCAGCTTGAGTATCTTGCAAATATCCATAGTCCAAAGGGTAAATCAAGGATGGATATCTGGGGTGTGGGGTTCCTCTTGGACGCTCAATTTTAAGATTGCTAGTGGCTACTAGCCGATCTAGTTTGTGCCAGAATTCATTGCTGTCTGTCATTACCGAAGAAGAATTCAGGAGTCAGGAGCCAGAATTCAGAATTGAATTCTGTGCGACTGGTGGATGAATCATGGTAAGATAGCCCCCGACTTCAGTCGTGGAGGAGAAAAAAGTATTCCTTGCTTGAAACCCCTGACTTCAGACATGGGGTATTCTGACTCCTGAATTCTGACTTCTGACTCCTTTTCATAGTGCGAATAAAACATCAATAACGATTAGATATCGTGCTTTTACTTTCCACTGTTAAGAAAAGGTTGATTTTGCTGCTCTAGCAGTTTTGGTAATAATTTCATGTCATTAAATACGACAGATGCACCAACTGCTCTTAGTTTTTCTGGGTTAATCAGTTCTGCATAACCAAATACTGTCATACCTGCATCAACTCCAGCTGTGACACCTGTAGGTGTATCTTCAATAACGACACAATCCTTTGGGGAAAATCCCATTTTATCGGCTGCATATAAAAATACATCAGGATATGGTTTACTACGTGAAACTTCTGAAGCACTAAATATTTTATCTGAAAAGTAAGGAAGCAAATCTGTTACAAATAAAGCTTTCTGTATCCACTTAGGGCTACTATTTGAAGCAACACAACAAGGAAGATTGAGCTTACTCAAAACATCATGTATTCCCTGGACTGGATGCAAATCAGTCATGAAAGCTTGCATGGTTCGTTGCTCAAATTCAGTAGCAAAATTCTCTGGTAGAGATTTGCCAAGCAAATTTCTAACTATTTCTAAACAGTGGGTCATTGATGCGCCAACAAAAATATCGAACACATCATCTAAAGTTAAAAATAGTCCTATTTCCTTGAGCATTTCCAACAAAATAGTATTTGCGATTCGCTCACTATCTATCAAAACACCATCACAATCAAAAATAACTAAATTAAATTTGTTCATGAATTTACTAAAAATTCAAAGTCAACAACAGCACGGATTAATTTACAAGCTTTAGTTTGATGCAGTTTCGTCGGAAAGAATAGTAATGATTTCGCTCAATGAGCGATCGCGGTTACGTTCTTCTGGTGTCTCCTTGCCCAAAGAGGTATCTTTCACTAAGCGGTAAACATCAGCTGCGCCGTAAAAAATCCGCTCAGTCAGACCTAACTCTTGAAAGGTTTCAGCAATCTCTTCCATTTCCCCTATCCAACGATGTGCTTTTGGTGTCATGGATGGAATAGAACGGGTGAGAATAGCAGCAAGTTCTGGTTGGCTACTAGATACTTCGTTCCATAGTTGCTCATCCAAACCTAAACGATGGGCAGCAATTAATAATTCTGTACTAATCGCTGTCAGTCCTTTGGTGAGGGCGGCGTAAGACATTTTCAATCCAGAAGCTTGACCAACTTCATCGCCAATCACTCGGATATCCAATCCATAATTCTGCAATTGTTGCAATTCATTGGCGTGTTTTCCTGACGCATAGATGCGCGTGCGACCGGGAACTCTGGGAGGTGGGCCAATGATGGAAGCATCTACAAAAGTTGCCCCAGATGATTCAATCAGTTGGGCAATACGTTTTACTTTTTGGGGTGCGTAGACGCTTTGCGGCTTGTCGTCAGACATCGCATTACCATCAACATAAAGAATCTGTTTCCCCACATTATTTATCACCTCAGCTACCTGCTTTGCCACCTCTGCGGCGGCGGCGGGGACTAAAACTGATAACACCAGATCAGATTCAATTACCAGTTGTGTGAGGGAACCCACATCTTGGATATTAGCTGCGGCTGCTAATTGCCGAGTTCTAGGACTGCGATCGTCTAGGGCCGCAATGGTCTTCAATCCATTTTGATTGAGAATGGATGCGATCGCCTGCCCCATGTCACCTGGACTTAAAATACCAACTGTTTGGATTTGCATGGAAAGCTTGATTGTTATCTGTATGAAGCTTTTAACTAAATACGCTGATTTTGGTGATTGAGTTATCCAAAAGTACAGTAAATTGATAGAGTTATCGTACTTATCTAAATAGCAACTTATCACAAATCATTCCAAGGAAGCAAGCTACCTGATGACTCAAAAAGCAGATGTATTTCGATTTGTCCTAGCTTTCGTTGCTGGATTTGTGGCTGTGCTGGTATTTCACCAAGGCTTGCTGGCGTTGCTTCATGCAATTAACTTTGCACCCCGTGCGCCTTATCAAACCACACCAACACCGCCTTTTGGTATACCGCAATTTCTATCAGGTGCTTTCTGGGGAGGAATTTGGGGTTTAATTTGGGCTACTATTACACTGCGCTGGCAAGTTAATAGAAATTATTGGTTAACTGCGCTGCTTTTTGGCGCTGTTGCACCCACATTGGTGGCTTGGTTTGTAGTTGCACCATTGAAGGGTTTACCCATAGCCGGAGGTTGGAAGCTACCAGCGATGATTACAGCTTTATTAGTCAACGGTGCTTGGGGACTAGGAACAGCTTTATTGTTCAGTTGGTTTGCTAGAAGACAAGTATTGCAGTGAAAGCGACAATCAGACTAGCTACTGTAAACGACGCATCACAAATGCTGGCAATTTATGCACCAATTGTCCGCGAAACTACAATTTCCTTTGAGCTAGAACTGCCCAGTGAAACGGAGTTTCAAAAGCGGATCAACAGCTATCAACAGCAGATGCCTTGGCTTGTTTGCGAAATTAATGGTGAGGTTGTCGGCTACGCTTATGCTAGTCCTTATCGTACCCGTGCGGCTTATCAATGGTCTGTCGAAACTTCTGTGTACGTCAGTGCGAATTATCGCAGAAAAGGAATTGCTAAAGCCTTATATACTTCTTTGTTTAAATTGCTGCGACTCCAAGGATTTTATAACGTTGTGGCCGCGTTGGCGTAGCCCGCCGTAGGCATCGCTCTACCCAATCAACCAAGTTTAGCTGTACATGAAGCTGTTGGGTTTGCAACTGTAGGTGTACTATGTCGAGTTGGGTATAAATTTAGTCGGTGGCACGATGTAGGATATTGGCAATTATCTCTCCAATCAGAGCAATCTTTCTTGACTGATGGCGAATCTATAAATCCACCTCTTTCTGTGTCCGAAATACAGAAATCGCCTTTATGGGATGAAGCTTTAACAACTGGACTTTTGCTGCTGCAAGTTTAACTGATACAGCTTTTAAAACGTTAAATATCACGTTATTGAATTGGATAAAGCAATTTTTTTTAGCAAGGTTAAATTAATGGGAAATTTTCTAAACCGCTCTGAAACCGAAATAGTTAGAAGCGAAATAGCAAAGCAAATTTATGCAGTTTCACATCTAGTTGGGTCGTTTCAACTTCGCTCTGGACGAATATCAAACGAATACTTTGATAAGTATCAATTCGAGGCAGATCCAATTTTACTTAATGCTATTATTAAGCAGATGCTTACTCTTATTCCAAGCGATATCGAAGTACTTGCAGGTCTTGAACTGGGTGGCATTTCGATAGTGACACTCTTATCACATTACTCCGGTTTACCTGCTGTATTCGTGAGAAAAGAGGCGAAAAAATATGGAACTTCTCGATTAGCTGAAGGTGTACAGATTAATAATCGGAAGGTACTGATTGTAGAAGATGTAGTAACTTCTGGTGGTCAAATCGTTATCTCAGCCAATCAACTGCGTCAACTTGGCGCTCAAATTGATTATGTACTCTGCGTGATCGACCGCGAGGAAGGTGCTATTGATAAACTCTTAGCAGAAGGGATTACACTGCTTTCTCTGCTCAAGCGGAGTGATTTTCCTAATTAATATTTAGGTCATATAAAAAGTGCTGTTGTTACTGTTACCGAAAAAAGAGTTATGACTCAAAATTTATGGACAGAAGTTGATCGTTACATCACTGATTTGCTTGTGCCTGCCGATCCCGTATTGGATGAGGCGCTTCAGGCTAGTGATGCGGCTGGTTTACCACCACATAATGTTTCGCCGAACCAAGGTAAGCTGCTCATGCTATTAGCTTTAATCCATAAAGCACGCACTATTTTAGAGATTGGTACGTTAGGCGGCTACAGTACAATTTGGTTAGCCAGAGCATTGCCTGCTGACGGTCATTTGATCACCCTAGAGTCAAATCCCAAGCACGCCGAAATTGCCCGCGAGAATATTGCCCGCGCTAATCTAGCTCATCTTGTCGAGGTGCGTGTTGGCCGGGCAGTAGATACACTGCCGCAACTGGATAACGAGAAATACAATCCATTTGATTTGATTTTTATTGACGCAGACAAGCCCAGCAACCCAGAATATTTTGCGTGGGCGTTAAAGCTTTCCCACCAGGGTAGCCTGATAATTGCTGATAACGTTGTACGCAATGGATCTGTAATTGAGGCGAACAGCGATGATCCTAGTGTTCAAGGAGTACGTCGTTTTAATGAATTACTCGCATCTGAACCGCGTGTGAGTGCAACAGCCATTCAGACTGTAGGCAACAAAGGGTATGACGGTTTTGCGATCGCACTTGTGACATCTGACAATTAGCAACCTTCTCCAAACTCCTTAACTAAGCCGTAGTTTCAATAAATCTATTCAAACCGAAATATGTCAGACATTGCTGATTTTTCTGCTTCTCAACTGTTATCGCTATATCGCGATCGCCAATTGTCACCAGTTGCAGTCACCAAAGCAGCCCTAGAACGAATCAATACTTACAATAACTCAGTTAACGCCTTTGCGATCGTAGATGAAAAAACCGCGCTGGCTGAAGCCCAAGCCTCAGAAGTGCGTTGGCTAAATGGAAATCCCCTTGGCTTGGTGGATGGAATACCCTTTACTGCTAAAGATTTACTGTTAACCAAGGGTTTGCCAACGCGCCGAGGAAGTAAAGCAATTAACGTCAATCAACCTTGGGAAGAAGATGCACCTGCGGTAGCCCGTTTACGGGAACAGGGAGCAGTTTTATTAGGAAAAACCACAACCTCTGAATTTGGTTGGAAGGGTGTCACCGAAAGTCAAGCAACTGGTATCACTCGCAATCCCTGGAATTTAAACTTGACTCCTGGAGGAAGTAGTGGTGGGGCTGCTGTCGCTGCTGCATTGGGAATGGGAACACTGCATCTCGGTACAGATGGCGGCGGATCATCCAGAACACCGGCGGCGTTAACAGCTGTGTTTGGTTTCAAACCGACTTTTGGACGTGTGGCTGGCTATCCATCAGCCCATACAGGAAATTTGTTTCATGTTGGCGTTTTGGTTCGCACTGTCACTGATGCAGCCGTCGCATTAAATGTTATTGCCCATCCTGATGTGCGTGATTGGTATGCTTTACCAGATGATCGACAAGACTATACTTCTGATTTAGATAAAGGTGTAGCCAGATTGAGAATTGCTTACAGTCCTAACTTTGGCTACGCTGAAGTTGATTCAGAGGTAGCTGGTTTAGTTAAAGCCGCAGTAGATGTTTTTTCCAACCTCGGTGCGATTGTTGAAGAAGTCGATCCAGGTTTTGTAAATCCTCGCCCGATTTTTCAAACTTTTTGGCAAGCTGGCGCAGCTAAGTTATTACGTGGCTTTAGTCCAGAACAACAAGCTGTAATTGAAGAAGGTTTGCGGAGTATTGCTCAAATAGGCGATCGCCTCACTTTAGCAGAATATCTCAGCGCCCAAGATGCTCGTGAAGCATTGGCAAGGCAAATGCAAAGATTTCACCAAAACTATGATTTACTGATTACTCCCACCTTACCTGTAGTTGCTTTTCCTGTTGGACAAAATCGACCCCTGTCATATATTGACAATCCGCAACGAGATTGGTCGCCTTTTTCTTATCCTTTTAATCTCACACAACAACCTGCTGCATCTGTACCTTGTGGCTTCACCAAAAATGGTTTGCCTGTAGGTATACAAATTGTTGCTGCAAAATATCAAGATTTACTAGTATTGCAAGCAGCGAAAGCTTATGAAAGTGTTTCTCCTTTCATCATGCCTTTGGAAGTTAACCCAAATATTTCCCATTAACTTCAGATGTACTACAAAGAAAAAACCATGACTGAACTCGTCACAGGAGGGTGTCTTTGCGGCTATGTCCGATATGAGTATCAGGGAGAACTAGGAGCCGCGAACTATTGCCATTGTCGAGATTGTAGAAAGACCACTGGTAGTGCTTTCAATATTGGAGTTCGCCTACAATCAGCCGCGCTGCATATAGTAACAGGTCAAGTTAAGAGTTATACGAAAAATGGAGACAGTGGTAACAGCATCACTCGTGAATTCTGCCCAGAATGCGGTTCACCCCTGTTTACGAGAGCGCCAGCAAAGCCCCAATTCGTCTGGCTGAAAGCAGGAAGTCTGGACAATCCCCAGTTGGTTAAGCCGATGCATCAAATCTGGACTGATTCCGCAGTGCCTTGGGCTTATATTGATCCTGAACTACCTGGTTTTTTTCGAAATCGCCATAGCTAGTAGCGACTGTCTTAAAATGTTGAGTTCATCAGAGGGAAAAATAAAATTCAATTATGATCATTGATTATTTAAGCCAACAAATTAGACTAGACGCGCTACTACTGATCTGGTGACAAATTCTGGTTTTGACCACTTCTGGTGTAGGGGTATTAAAGCTTATCGAAAGTTAATTAATAGCTCAATCAGGGCTTCTATATCAATTAAAAAAGCATCGTGACCATAAATTGATTTCAGCAAACCTAGTTGAGCGTTAGGAATTAAATCTGCTAATTCTTGTTGTTCTATTGGTGGATAAAGAATGTCAGAATCAATAGCAACAACTAAAGCAGGTTGTTTAATGCTTTGCAAAACAGATTTATAGTCTTGACCTTGAGCGATATCATGACTATCCATCGCTTGGGTGAGAGTGATGTAAGTATTGGGATCAAATCTCTCTACTAGCTTTTGACCATGATGTTGTAAGTAGCTAGCGATCGCAAATTGGTCAGCAGAAGCATCATACTGTCGTCCAAAACGATCTGTAAAGGTCTGCCAAGAACGATAAGCACTCATCGCCATCATCCGCGCTACAGCTAATCCTTGGTTTGGTGGCTGTTCTGGTGTGTAGTCACCCCCAAGCCAATTGGGATCGGCATAGATAGCCTGTCTTTGAGCTTCACTTAACCCAATACACCAAGCTGAATGTCTACCGGAAGTAGCGATAGGTGCGATCGCTTCCACGATTTCTGGATATAACAACGCCCATTCTAATACCTGCATCCCACCGAGTGACCCGCCAATGACTAGCTGTAAAGATTTAATTCCCAAATATTTAATCAGTGCAGCTTGTAAGTGAACCATATCCCGAATCGTAATCGCTGGAAATGATACACCGTAAAGGATTCCTGTTTGGGGATTGATGCTAGTTGCTCCGGTAGTGCCATAACAACTTCCCAAAATATTGCTGCATACAATAAAATTGCGATCGCTATCCAGTGCTTTTTTTGAACCTAACAAACCTTCCCACCAGTCATCTGCATCAGCCGAACCAGTTAAAGCATGACAAATTAGCACTCCATTATCGCCTGCTAAGTTTAACTTTCCCCAAGTCCGATAAGCGACCTGAACCCCAGTTAAAACTTCACCTCCTTCTAACTCAAATGGCATCGGCAAATGATAATACTGAGTTTGTGGTGAAATGAAGTGCTGATAATTCATCTAGAACAGGGAATAGGGAATAGGGAATAGGGAATAGGGAATAGGGAATAGGGGAACTGACGAGGCATAAGAGAATAATGACCAATGACCAATGACTAATGACCAATGACTAATGACTAATGACTAATGAATTGAAATGCTTGCTCAAAATCTTCTTTGATATCGTCGATGTGTTCAATACCCACTGATACACGCACCAAATCAGGTGTCACACCGGCGGAAATTTGTTCCGTATCACTTAGCTGTTGATGGGTTGTGGAAGCAGGATGAATCACGAGGGTTTTAGCATCGCCTACGTTTGCTAAATGACTTGCTAATTTGACATGATTAATAAAGGTTTTACCCGCTTCTAATCCGCCCTTGATACCAAAATTTAAGACACCGCCAAATCCGTGTCTGAGATATTTTTTGGCTCGTTCATGATAAGGGTGATGGGGAAGTCCTGGATAATTGACCCATGCTACTTGTGGTTGCTTTTCTAACCACTGGGCTAATTCTAAAGCGTTGCTCACATGGCGGTCTACACGTAAAGACAAAGTTTCTAATCCCTGTAATAACAGAAAGGCGTTAAATGGACTCAATGAGGGGCCAAAATCCCTTAACCCTTCTACTCTGGCACGGATAATGAAGGCAATATTACCAAATTGACTACCTACACCAAATACTTCTTGAAAAATCAGCCCATGATAACCGGGGGATGGTTCAGTAAAGACGGGAAATTTGCCATTACCCCAGTCAAATTTACCAGAATCGACAATTACGCCACCGATAGAAGTGCCGTGACCACCAATCCACTTAGTTGCAGATTCGACTACGATATCTGCACCGTGTTCAATTGGTCGAGCCAGATATCCGCCAGCCCCAAAGGTATTATCGACAATCAGGGGAATCCCATTTTCATGAGCAATTTGGGCTAAGGCAGCAAAGTCAGGAATATTGAATTGGGGATTGCCGATGGTTTCCACGTACAATGCTTTTGTGCGATCGTCGATCGCCTGACGAAATTTTTCTACCTCGTCTCCTTCGACAAATTTGACATTTATCCCTAAACGTGGTAAAGCAACTTTAAATTGGTTATAGGTTCCCCCATATAAAAAACTGGTGGAAACAATATTATCCCCAGCTTGTGCGATCGTACTTAAAGCCAAGAACTGCGCCGCCTGACCGCTAGAGGTAGCTAACGCTGCTACACCCCCCTCTAAAGCAGCAATTCGCTTTTCAAATACATCCGTTGTCGGATTCATGATCCGCGTGTAAATGTTGCCAAACTCTTGCAGAGCAAACAACCGCGCCCCATGATCCGCATCGTCGAAAACGTATGACGTTGTTTGATAAATCGGTACAGCGCGGGCATTAGTTCCTACAGCTGGTTCTTGTCCCGCATGGACTTGCAATGTTTCAAAGCGATATTTTTCAGACATAAAGAATTACTGTAGTAAAAATATTTTGATAAACAGTCATAAGTCTATCGGCTTTTAGTATATTAACATTCCTGGGTCAAGTCCCCATCTGCTGAGTTATCCTTCTGAGGAGCATCTCATCTTTGCAAATATACCAGTCTCTTAGAAATCGCGGTTCATCTTGCACACAAAGGTTCGTATAGCGTCTCGCAGGAAAGTCCGTCTACGCGCAATACGGTTCGGATAAGGTCTTTTGATGACACGCCCTAGATCCAAAGACGCGATAAATCGCCGTCTTTACAAGAATCAGTCCTTTGTAGAGACGGCGATTTATCGCGTCTCTTGCCTTAACCGAACCGTATTGGAAGGTATTCTTAGAAGTCTCTTAACTTGGCAGATGGAACAGAGGGCGCAGTTTAATACCAACAGCGGTTCCAAACAAAGCGCAAATAATCCAAACCCAACCATGTAGGCTAGTGGAAGCTATAGCACTGAAAAAAGCACTGACATTACACCCAAAGGCAGTAAATGCACCATAACCCATGAGCAATCCACCAATCACTGTGGCAATAACTTTTGATGAGGTAATTTGAGTTTGTAGTGTGAGTTTTCCTGCTAGGGCGGCGGCTAATAATGTTCTTCTTAAGCAAGCTAGCAAGAGCGTCTCGTAGAGAGCGTAATTACGAGTTAATTAAATGCGTCCCCACATTAAAATGCGTTTGTAAGGGAAAAAGAAAGGTTGCTCATCTTCCAACTTTTCAAATAACTTTTCCTTATACCGTTCTACAAATCGTTCATAAGTCTGGGTATCTAACCGCGACTCGTATGCCGTTAGTAGCGTACCACGATACCATTCCACTACGGATTCTCGTGACGGTAGAACATGACCATAAATCTGAAGTTTTACTTCCTGTTTAATAAACCCCAGATTATACAGTAGTTTGGCATAATTTACTGGAGTAAGTACTTCCAAACGCCGCACATATCCCCCTAATTCTTGACCAAAATCCTTGGCTGTTTCAAGTGCTAACTTATGTACTAGTTCATCGTCCATCGTCGGGATTTGTACAGCTAGTTGTCCACCTGGACGTAACTTGTGGCGTAATTTTTCAAATAAAGCTTCGTGTCCTATTAACCATTGCAAAGCGGCATTAGAAAAGACTAAATCAAACTCTCCTTCTCCTGGGCTATCCTCTATTTTTCCTTGCTCAAAGCGTAGTCCGTTACCTTCATATTGACGTGCTTTTTGCAGCATATTTTCAGAAGCATCTATTCCCAGAGTTTCTTGTGCTGCTAGTGTATCATGCAGATATTTCGTTAACTTTCCCGTTCCAGATCCTAAATCTAGAACTCGTAAGTTTTCTTGTCGATGTACCATGTCTACCAAATCATAGAATGGGCGACTTCTTTGAGATTCAAACTGTTCATATAATTCTGGATTCCATTTATCTGGCATCTTGTCACTCTACCTCCTCAACATACAATGGCATAAAGCTGTAACAGCCATATTTCTCTTCTTTTCGGATAGTTGGATTAGCAAATATAATTACCAGTTATTAATTAAATTTTAACTTGCCAACCTTTTAAATGAATCCACTGTCCTGAATCCTATTTTTTTAGTGAAAATGCGATCGCGCATTTAATGGATAGATAAAATTGGCAACTGTTTCACGTTCGATCCAACCTTGTTTACGGTAAAATTCCCGTTGATAAGATTCTCGCTCTTTGTGGTTCAGCAACATGAGTACTGAACATTCTCGGATTTTTGCCTCTGATACAACGGTTGCTAACAAAGTTTTGCCGATACCTTGACCACGAGCAGCTTTTTGGACGAATAACTCAGAAATATAACCTTGGAGTTTGGGAAGAAATGGACAAGGTAGCCAATGAACAGTAATATATCCGATGATATTATTTTCAGCATTTTCAGCCACATAAATAGAGTGACTATCATTTTGCTCACACTGAGTAATGTGCTGCTGAATTTGGGTGAGAATTTTTTCGTCGGAGGTTGAATTTACCCATGCAAACCAACCTAATTCTCTAATAATTTTAAAAATTACTTGTGCATCTGATTCTTTTGCTTTTCTAATTTTGGGATGTAACATAATTGTGAACAAGCAATTTGGGAATATATCTGGACAATGGGCAATTAAATCGGCACCATGAGTTTTTAATTCTTCCTCAGTGTCTTCCTCTGCATGAAATCAAAAATTAAATACTTTACAAATTAATCACTAATTAACTCTTATTTTTGAGCAATTTTATGGGCTACGTCTATGTACAAAGCTTTCTCCACTCAACAGTGCAATTCCTAATGTGACAATACCAATCCCTAAGCTTTGAATTAGGTTTAAAGTTTCGCTAATTGTTGCCCATGCGACTAATGCTGTTAACGCTGGACTGCTTGCGCCGATGATAGAAGCCTTAGTTGCGCCAATCATGCGAATTCCCACATTATTGAAAGTATGTCCGATGAAACTAACTAAACCAGAAAAAATGCTGCCAATCCACAGGGGTGTCCAATCAAGTTGGGTGCTGGGAAGTGGCCAGAAAAGTAAGCTTACAGCAGAAAACAGTAGGGTACAGGTAAAACTAATCCAGGTGAAGGGAACTGGATGGAATTTTTCTAAACATTTTTGGGCTAGGACTTTATAAAACGCATAAACAACTCCAGAACCAACGCTGGCGAAAATGCCAGTAGTAATGGTGTCACTGCTGTAAGCAGCAGAAGATTGAGGAATTGTGAGTACGCTGCCCCCTAGAATAATTACTATTACTAGCCAACGGAAAAGTGTAGGACGTTCGCCAAAAAACCTCCAAGCAAGCAGCGCTGTAAACACGGGATAAGTAAAAAATAGGGTCATGGCAATTCCAGTAGGAATTAAGCCAATAGCCATGTAGAGTAATGCAATATACACAAACATCAATACTCCGCAGCCCAATGCTTGGAGCAAAACATCAGTGCGTTCCCGCCTGAATAAGTCTCGGAATTCTTTAAGAGCAGATGGATACAACTTGAATGCTAGAGATGCCATAAGTGGAACCACTAGTAGCATTCGCATGAACATCAGCAATAATGAGTTCTGCAAATCCGGTTTAACGTATCCACCCAGTAGAAATAAACCCAGTACGAGATGTTCTGAAAACAAAACTCGCACAGTAACATTGTGAAACGATAAAACGAAAGCGGATAGAAGAACCGTCAGAATGCCCAATTTGCTAAAAGTTTTCTAAAGGACAACCCGATTGTATTGCTAAAACCACTGTTTTGTTTGGTGCTGATTTTTCTGCTATTTAGCAAATACTTACTATCTTTATGTCTTAGGAGTAAAAAATCTTGAACCACAAAGACGAGGACAGCAATATGATAAAGCAGCCCAGTCTTTAATTGAACGGACTGCCTGTACAAAGATAAAAAAGGTATTGATCTTTTCTAAACTAAAGCGGGTTCACGTCGGTTATATGCAGAAGAATCTCCCTTAATAGCCTCACTCTGCTTACCATCAATACCAACAGGAATATCACCCACAAGTGTGACTCGTTGAACATGGCGAGGTTGATTGCCGTAGTCTGCGATCGCATAATGTTGAGTAGCGCGATTATCCCAGAAAGCCACATCGCCTACTCTCCAACGCCACCGGACTGTGTTCTCAGGACGTGTGATGTAAGCTTGTAACAATTTCACGATTTCATCAGATTCATTCTGTGATAAACCACGCAGACGGCGCACGAACCCACCAATAAATAACCCACGTTCACCAGATTCAGGATGGATGCGGACAACTGGATGCAGGGTTTCGTATACAGTCGAGGTGAAAACAGCCCGATGCTTTAAGACCTCTTCTGGTAAGTCAATTGTAGCTGCTGCATAATCGTAGGCATTGCTGTGTACTGCCCAGAGTTGGTCAGCAAGATTACGTAGGAGAGTTGGTAAATCTTCGTAGGCAGTCACGGAGTTTGCCCAAATCGTATCACCTCCTGATGGCGGGATGACAAGGGCCCGCAAAATAGAACCAAGAGGGGGACGATCTACAAATGTCACATCAGTGTGCCAATTGTTGGCACGGCTCACAGTCTTACCGTAATTGAGATCAAGAACTTCTGGGTTTTCTGGCAATGAGGGAACGGTGGGATGGGCTGTGGTGACTTCCCCAAAGCGTCGGGCGAAGGCTACTTGTCCTTGAGCGTCAAGGTTCTGATCTCGGAAGAAGATGACTTTGTGTTTAACTAAAGCTTTACGGATATCGCTAATGATTTCATTGCTGAGGTTATTGCTCAAGTCCACACCAATGATTTTTGCACCGATACATCCGGCGATTGGTTTGATGTCAAAGTGTTGGGAAGTCATGATATTTGTGTCTCCAAGGATAATTTGTTTTATGCAGAGAGTAGTAGCCTGTCAAGAACTGATTGACGGATAGATTCCCTGTAGAGACGGCGATTTATCGCGTCTCTCTAACTATCTATGCAGGGTAAAAAACGAATGTTCGTAATTCAATGCTTTCTCGTGGGGGAGCGTTGGCTGGGCTGGTGGGGTCTTCAAAGGCTGTATGACCGGCAAAACGGGCGCGTCCGTCTTCTGCGGAGTCGAAGCATTTGATAAATAGTGCTTCGTCTCTGTGCATTTGCGGGAAGTAGAACCATTTATGTTTGGAGTTATACGTGATTCCATCAGTTTCCCCGACGCGATCGCGGTACACTAAATCACCAGCCACAATGTCTGTGGGTGCGATACTTTGCGCGTCACACAGTGCTAATGGTGACTCTTGGATTGGTTGTGCGATTGCCCGCCAAACATTGATGATGGCAAATCGTTGTTTTAGTAGCGCATCAATGTCATCTATGCCTTGCGCTGCTAGTTCCAAACGGGCGCGAGTATAGCCAGATTTGGCGGTGAAGTCATTGTGTACGCGCTTGGCAGGTTCTTTAATATTATTCTCACCTGGCTTGGACTGACTGGCGTTACGCAGGGTGTGATCGAATATTACTACCTTCGTTGCACCTGTCACTTCTTTTAACAATTGCTCGGCTTCTGGATAGTAGACGCGGCGTACTTCGTCCTCGTCATAAAAGTTGCGGACATTAGTATTATGTCGAGTAAACGCAAAACCTTCTCTATCTAACGAGATATTCTCTGAGATAGAACGAGCATTGTAAATTGGCAGTTTGTGCGTCTGATAAGTTGCATTCGTGCGGGGAATCCCTGGCGGTGGTTCGTAAGTATAGTTAACAGGTTTTTCTGCCATTGGAACCAGGTAACTGAGGTTAGCCTTTACGTATGGCAGTTCTGCGGAAACTGGTTTGTCTAGAACTTGGTTATTTAAGCTCATAGGTTATCCCATTTTGGATTTTGGTTAATTTCTGTCAATCCCTGTGTTCTATTTTTGAACTGCACCAACAGGAAGAGGTTCACCGAGAACTTTGGCGAATCTTTGCAAATAGAAGTCCGCAGGATTTGCAACTGCTTGAATTGAGGAGCGATCGCTTACCAGATTCCACCATGTCTGCAAACGAGGTGTTTCTGTTGGTAGTGTGAATTTGCGGAAGTGTTCTAAGAGTGGTAAACGTTCAAACCAAGGATAGAAGCTGATATCAACTAGGCTAAATTGATCTCCTAACAAGTAATCACCTTTGCCTAATCCTTCTTGTTCAATATATAGAAGTACTTCTGTGAACTCTTTTCGTCCTTGTTCCTGTTCCTGGCTATCTTTACCGCGCAGAAATTTGTTAAAAGCTGGGACAAGGCGAGTATTGGCGTAGTCTATCCAAATCCGAGCGATCGCTTTAGCTGCGGGATCGCGGGGTAACAATGGTGGTTCGGGAAAAACCTCATCTAGATATTCATTGATAATAGCGGACTCGTAAATTTCAACATCCCCATGTTTGATAGCCGGAACTTTGCCATAGCGGGAAATCTGCGTGTACCCATCTGGTTTTTTCTGTAAGTCAATTTCTATCGGGGTGAAGTCAATACCTTTTTCCAGTAAGACTACACGAGTCCGTTGAGAGAAGGTAGAGGCTTTGGCGAAGTACAGTTGTATGTTGCTCATAAAATCTTTTCCTTGTAATTATCGTGACATGCAGACTATTTGAGATTGCACAACTCTTACTATTGCAATAAGACAAAAGCGAGATGTGTTGATTAGTGCAGTTAAATAATTGACTGGCAGGTATCTACGTCAGTTAGATGATATATTACAGTTTGTCGGTCGATTTAGCGTATTTAAAATATTATACAGTCTTTATGAAAATATGTATACCTAATTATTAGTGTAACTAAATAAATAAAAGTTTTGAGAGGTTAGTGGTGTTCAGATCCCTTACTTCTTCAAGAAGTCCGGCATCTAGCAGCCCCGCAAAATTAATGCGATAGACCACTAGTTTTACTATGTCTATTGTTCTGTTCAAAGATTTTTTAGCTCAGTATTTGATACTTGCATAGTCTTTTATTTATCCTTGTAGCTTCGGTTTTGACGCTCCTGCTAAATTTATTGTAAAAACCTCTTGATTTTCATCACCGATTGTGAGACAGTCTGATTTAATATCTACAAAATACGTTAAGTCGATAGACTTACAGTATTTTATGGATTGACCAGAATTAGGTGGTAGTTATAGCTGTGGTTTAACCCGGCAACATCCTATCAGACTGATTACAACCACAAATTTATAACAGCCGTGTGATGGAAGCATCATATCAGCACTGAATAACTACATGACTTTCAGGAAAATCACCTTCTGTGCAAGTTACCTTCCAGTAAAGTAATCCCAGATTTCATCTTAAATCCGGCGATATTAACTTGTTTTTCTGGAGACAGGTATTTTGTGCGTGGCTAGTTGTTTTAGCTTTGCAATGCTCATGAATTCACTCATGACTAAACTATTGTCTTATTTTTTACCAGTGGAGAACATCTCATGCAAGTAGATCCTAATTCTCATAAAGGTTCCGAGCAAGATACTCAGGCTAGTAGTGAAGATAAACTGAAACAAACCCCTATAGCTAACAAACGTTTTTTTGGTAGTCACGCCAGCAGACGCTCATTTCTCGGCCGTGCTGGTTTGTTTAGTGCCGCTAGCGTTGTTGCAGGAGTTTTAGGTTCACCTTTCTCCTTAAAGAAGGGAGGAGATATTGTACAAGCCACAGATATTAACAGGCGGTATAATCGACCGTTCGACTACAGGAGGTTTGTTGATAAAGCCTATCGAGTACGTCTTGAAGCAGCGGCACTTGAACGAAATATTCCGATTCCGCCCCATCCGACCAACGGCGATGACGAGCGTTATCCCAACAAAATCGGCTCTGACAGCAGGGGACTACCGCATAACCAGCTAGGCGAAGTCAAGCTAGAAGCTTACAACTCTTTGACCAAAGCACTGACAACACAAAACCCAAATGATTATGAAAATATCATCTTGGGCGGCACCAGAAAGCTGGTCAATCCTCAAGGGCCCCTAGCAATTAGTCTAGAAGGGATCAATGCAGCGCAAATAGCTGTGCCACCCCCACCAGCTCTGGCTAGTGCAGATCGCGCTGCTGAAGCAGTTGAACTCTACTGGCAAGCTTTACTCCGAGATGTACCTCTTTCCAAGCTCCAAAACAATACTGATAACCCAAAAGTTTTGGCAGCCGTCGAAGACCTCAACAGGCTTTCGGTGTTTCGAGGGCCAAAACAAAATGGTCGTGTCACGCCTCAAACTTTATTTCGTGGTAGTGTCAACTACGTCGGTTCCGGTTCAAGTACAAGATATGTGACTCCACCAGGGGTGCTAAATGGGCCCTATCTATCACAATTTTTGTTGCTAACTATTCCTTGGGGAACTCAGTCTGTTTCGCCATTGATTCGTACTGCTCTTCCTGGTAATGACTTTCTAATCAATTTCCAGGAATGGTTGACTGTTCAAAATGGAGGTAGTTCCGGGAAGACCATTCAATACGACCCCAAAAACCGTTATATAGTCACGGTTCGGGATTTAGGTGAGTATGCCCATATTGGCGGCCCTACATACGTGGGAGCCTCGTTGATTCTTGGTAGCATCGGTACTCCTTTGAATCCAGGCAATCCCTACGTCAGATCGAGAACTCAAAGTGGTTCAGCTGCAACCTTTGCAGTGGGACATTTACAAGCCTTGCTTAACTTGGGTACTTCGCGTGCCATTAGAGCGTCATACTGGCAGAAGTATTATGTACATCGCATTCTCCGCCCAGAAGCTTATGGTGGGCTAATCTACAACAACATTGTGAATAAAACTCAGTATCCAATTAATTCTGAGGTCTTGAATTCCAAAGCTTTGGCTCAGACCTTTAGCACCTTCGGCACCTATCTATTGCCCCAAGCATATCCAGAAGCAGCGCCAATCCATTCCTCTTATACAGGTGGTGCGGCTGCTACTGCTGGCGTCAATATCACACTGTTGAAAGCATTCTTTGATGAAAACTTTGTTATCCCCTCGCCAGTAGTGCCCGATCCCAAAGACCCGACAAAAGTAATTCCTTACAGTGGGTCACCACTAACTGTAGGTGGAGAGTTGAATAAACTGGCAACTAATTATGCGATTGGTCGCGGTCACGGCGGTATCCATTGGCGTTCCGATGGTTCAGCTTCTTTGGCTTTAGGAGAAAAGGTTGCTATTAGTCTGCTCAGGGATGAGAGACTGGGTTACAACGAAATATTCAATGGTTTCACCTTCACCAAATTTGACGGTACAAGAGTCACCGTTTAAGCCGATTTTCGGTGTTATGGGAGCGCAAAGTTTGTTTTAGCCCATTCGCTACGAATTAATGCAAAGTTGTACTAAGTTGAAAAAGAGCGATATCTACGACGGGCTATTGGGCATCGCTCTGGTAAATATAAAATTGAAGTAATACCATTTCACTTTAGTAATGATACAAATACGTGGGTAAGGGTTTAGCAGTGCTCACTGGTGTCAACTTAAGCCAAAAATAGCGTACTGATTGGGTGTTGTTCACCCGCCAGCCAGGGATTGTAAATCC